>JBGXXV010000094.1:0-51174 GCA_041814825.1 Bacteroidota bacterium
GACATCGAATACGCCGAGCGGTTCGGAAAACTTGCTGTTTTTCAAAAAAATTAGAAAACCATATAAAAGCCTTTGAAATTGTGTTTTTCTACATCAACTTTGGATGGATTTGAGTGTCATACTTTGGAAAGCACTGCCAAAAATCAGAGGTAAGATAGTAGTTGTATAAATCATCTTCATCGACATTTAAAGTCAATTTCTTACGTTGTATCTCAAGGTCATAACTTGCATATGCGTATTTGGAAGATGAGAAATCTTCGCTCGAAAAAGCAGCAGATACAGAGCCTGTGAATAGCATGTAACCGGCGGTAGCATCTACTTTCGCCGATAAAGCTTTAGAATAAGATTGGCTGTCTTCCCCACTTACTATCACACCTTCTTGTTGCCCTATGATACTTGATTCTATACGCGAGGGGTTTGTTTTTAATATTTTATCGATATCGATTACTTTAGCTTTCGCGGAGTTAGCATTAGCAAATTCTTTAGTTGCATCATAACCATAACCGAGCAAATCGTATTTGCCGTCTCCTGCTGCTTTGAATATGGGCGATTGATTTGTCAAATCTTTTTCTTTTTCGATAATATTATTCTTACACGACACGATGGTCAATAAAAGACCTCCAAATAAAAATAAACTAAATCTTTTTATCATAAAAACGGGATAGAATTTTCTTAATTATTGTTAAACCTATATTTGATATGTAAAAATTAAATTTTACATATCAAATATAGGTTTGTCCGCGTTTGTTATTTGTAAACTGCCACTTTTTTTGAAGATTTTAAAACTCCTTGTGGTTGTTGTAAAGTCATATCACCCGTATAGGTAATATTTATCGTGCTGCCATAGTATGACTTAGCAGCTATTTCTAATTTATTTGCCGTAACAGTAGCAGTCCCACTTACTATGAAATATATTTTTTCGATATTCAAACCACCTTGTGTATTAGTGGTACCTTCTGCATAAAATGAAGAGGCCTGCCATGATTGAGCTCCTTGGGGCCAACCTTGTGAAGCAAGCATAGTCATTTCTGCTTTTGTATTATTAATAGTATATGTCCCCGGAGTAAAAGTAGTGCTACTTAGCGAAATAAAGAAGTCTGCTAACAATACTTTAGTTGCGGTTTCGCTATTTTTAAAAAAAGCGAACAAGTCTTTTGTACCAGATTGATAAAAATCGCCGGTATCAGTTATTGCACCTAGTGGCAATGTTTCTGTATAAGTAGTTTTTTCAGTAGGTTCACCTTCATAATCAGCTGCACCACCACCTTGGCTAGTGTTATCTTTGAATGTATAAGATCCGGAGTAAGCAACGTTAACAGCTCCTTCGCTGTTTGTACCAACGAAAGAGAGTTTGTCGGCGGCTACTGTAAATGTACCTGCTGTGAATGCTGCTGCCTCAGATGTGAAAGTACCACTTTCGTCGAATGGACGCCAGTAAGAGTTTTCTGCCGACACAGTCATCGAACCGTATCCTTCAGCCCAAGCATAGTCGCCTGTGGCAGGGTTGAAGTTGCTACCCGAAGGAGCAGTTCCGCTCAAAATAAATACATACATAGTACCGGCTTTTTTTACTTTGCCGGATTCCATAGTACCTTTTGGTACCATTACAACTTGATACAAGTGTTTGCCGGGTATCTGACCGTTAGCATCTCCTAGATAGAGAGGTTGGCCTAATAAATCACATTCAACTGTGCCGGTAGTGCCACCGCCTCCTGCGGTTACTGTTACTGCGCAAGTATTTGTTTTTTTACCGTCCGCCGTAGTAACTGTGATAGTAGCAGTACCTGCTGCAACACCTTTTACGGTACCGGATGCATCTACTGTGGCTACGGCAGTGTTAGAAGATGCCCATGTTACATTTTTGTTAGTAGCGTTGCTGGGTGCTACGGTAGCTGTAAGCTTCGATGTGCCTCCTACGCTAAGCGAAAGAGTAGTCGGACTAACAGTTACACCTGTTACCGCTACATTTGGTTCTACCGGCTTACAAGAAGCGAAACCAATCATTACCAATGCTGCAAAAAGCAGACTCAAATTAAAAACCTTTTTCATAAAACACTTTTTTTAATTAGTTATTAAATATTTATTAAATTGTACTTTAATATAGTATCAATATAGGATTTCAGATGTTTTTTTTGCAAAGATATATTTTTTTTTTATAACAACAAAAAAATGTATAATTTTTTTCTTTAAAAATGCGATATTGTCGTATATGTGTCGTAATGTCGTGTGTATCACCGTTTTTTTTTGTGTCTAAATTGTATGCGAAACCGATAAAGTTTTGTCAAAAAAAAATCTCTTTTTCTCTCAAAAATTCCACCTTAGTCCGCCCGATATATTCAAAGCAATCGGGCTTTCGGTAATTTTACTCCGGGGTTGGGGATATTTGGTATTGGGTATGTACCACGATACCTCAGGCTCGAGGAAAAAGTCCAAATGTTTGGATAATGCAATACCGGCTCCCGCTTTCAAATTCAATGAATATAACAATCCTTTTATATTCGACCTCTCATTGTGTCGGCTATCTATAACCCCATTTTGAGTATAATATTTTTTAGTGTTATTATTCAAAATACCTTTTTCGACAGTGGCGCCTCC
Organism: Bacteroidota bacterium; assembly: GCA_041814825.1. Classification (GTDB taxonomy): domain Bacteria; phylum Bacteroidota; class Bacteroidia; order Bacteroidales; family Paludibacteraceae; genus F0058. The sequence goes on from JBGXXV010000094.1 coordinate 2,596, forward strand.
TGCCATATAGAGTTTAAACAAACTGTTGTCCAAAAATTTATAAGCAACCGATACAGGGATACCCAAATAGTGTAGTTGCTGTTCTTCGGTTGAGTACAGTTTGTTGCTACCGGTCTCCATATTGGAGGATTTAGAGTATAGATAGGTGTATTTTATGCCCATATTGATATGTATCCTATCGCCTGCTATCGGAAACCCAAAGCTAAGTCCGAAGGATACAGGCAACCGGTGCTGTGTCTCTGTGTACAAAGCACTCATTATAGAGACAAGTCCGTCTGCCGACCAAATACGTGTGTTATTCGGACGACTGTTGTTTCGATTGCCCGAAAGCGTAGAAATAGAGGTATTTGCCGAGGCATAGTAGTTTTTCATCAAAGAGTTTCGCTCTTTCAAATCTTTGCGTTGCTTTTTGGCATCTTCTTTTTGTGTTGGCTTTTCGATTCCCTTTATATAGTCGTCTAACGACTTGTTGTCGTCCGTTACGGGCAACTTCTGTTTGGGCTCCGCCGCCGACTGTTTGTTGACATCGTCTTTCGGTACCGGGTTTTCGTTATCTCTGTTTTGTGGTGTTGACTGGTCTTGCTCTGTTATTGCGGGCGATGCGGCTATGTTTTTTTTCTTATTGTATTTGGGCGTCTTTTTGTTTTTAAACTCCTTACAATCTATACTTTTTAGATAGTCGGCGGCGGAACTGTTGTCGATACGGCTCTCTTTGTGCGAGGTCGTTTTTGGTGTGTGAGTGTTTTTTTCGACACAAAGACAATCTTCGGTTGCTGTCTGTCCTGTGGGAGCTGTTGTTGCCATCAAGGGTGCGTGCTTGTCCGTGTCTCTGTATAAAAACATTACAGAGCCGATGCCGAGCAGAATAGCCAAAGAGGCGGCAATAGCGTAATACCATATAGGTACGGGCTTTCGCTTCTTGGGCATTTTTGCCAATAGCACACTCCAATCGTTTGGAGGCAAATCCACCTCAAAACCGTTTAGCTTTTCTATTGTTTTTTCATCAAATAGTTTGTTCATATCTATTTTTTACAAGCAATAATAACTTGTGCGTTTTTTTTGTTGGAATAATTTAAATTAGTTTTTCGTAAGTATCTGACGGAGTTTCTCTTTCGCTCTACTGTGCTGCGACCTAACGGCTTCACTGCTCATATTCAAATGCTCGCCAATCTCTTTTATAGAATATCCGTCTATATTAAACATATTAAAAATGGTTCTTGCCACCTCCGGCAACTGTTTTATGGCATCGTATATAGCCATAGTATCTATATCTTGTACCAAACTAAAATCACGTACTTCGCTCTCCGACATATAATCTACCTGCTCTATCTCCACTCTGTCTATACGTTTTTTTATGTAATCAAGCGACAGGTTTACAAAAATTCTCCTAAGCCATCCTTCAAAGCTACCATATCCCCGATAATCGGCAATGCAATGAAAAACTTTAATAAATCCGTCGTGCATCAAATCTCTCGCTATCTCATAATCGTCGGTATATCTAAGACACACCGCCACCATTCGCTTTGCATACAGTTCATATAAGCGTCTCTGACTACTTTGTTCGTTGTTTTGGCAGCCCTCAATTATCTCATTCAAAATGACTGTATCCACAAAACTCATACACTTTTGTAAATAAAGACGTTTTTTACGGGAAAATGTTGCAATAAAATCAAGTTTTAACTTTGTTTAACTGTTTGTTCGTTGTTTAAAAAATTATAAATCATTGAAGCCGTATTATTTGAGGCGGATTCTACTCCGAGTTTTTTTCTTATCCGAGAGTAATCTTTTTTTATTTCATCTATTTTATGCGGATTTTCGATAATTTTTGCAAGCTCGTCTCTAAGGTTTTTTTCTGTGAAATTTGGTGTAATGAGTTCTTTTACCGCCTCTTTTTGAGCAATCAGATTTACTAACGATACAAAAGGTATTTTGATTAGGATTTTACGCAATAGAGGCACAATAAATCCGCCAACGACGTGATAAACAATTACTTGTGGTGTGTCTAAGAGAGCAGTTTCCAGAGTGGCTGTCCCCGAATTTACTATTGCGGCTTCTGCCTGCCTCAATACGTTATAGGTCTTGTCATAGACCACTTCGATATCTGCTGTCAACAGCCTGTCGTAAAAATCGCTTTCGATATTAGGAGCGGCAGCTACCACGAACTTATAATCTGGGAAATATGTTGCCATCTTTGTCATTATCGGCAAACATTTGGCTACTTCCTGACGTCTGCTGCCCGACAATAAGGCAATGATAGGTTTATCGGTCGATACAGCAGGTGTCGGATTTGTTTCGTTGTTCTGTTTTAGAAACTTATCTATGGTTTCGGCTGTCGGATTACCTACATAATTTACTTTATACCCGAGTTTCGCAAAGTAGTCCGTCTCAAACGGAAAGATAACGAACATTTTATCTATATATCGTTTTATTGTTTTTATTCGATACTCTTTCCACGCCCATAGTTTGGGAGCTATATAATAATATACAGGTGTGTTTAGTGTTGTTTTTACATATTTGGCTACTTTCAGATTGAACCCCGGATAATCTATCAATATCACTACGTCCGGAGAGAATTGACGTATAGCCTTGGTACATAGGCTGAAGTTTTTTGCGATTTTTTTTAGATTCAAAATTACATTTACAATACCCATAAATGCCATATTTTTATAATGTTGCACAAGAGTGCCTCCCTCTTTTTGCATCAAATCGCCTCCTAAAAAACAAAATTCGGCATTGGCGTCAATAGCCTTCAACTCTCTCATTAGTGAGGCTCCGTGTAAATCGCCCGATGCCTCTCCTGCTACCAAAAAATATCTCATTTTACTCTTTTAGTTATTGTTGAAATAATATAAATGCAAATTTAATCAAATTTTCTAACAACAAAAAGACACAAACTTTCTAAGAAACAAAAGCTTGTGTCCGTTAATTATCGGTAAGCTAAGGAGAATCTCTTATTTTTTTAATACTCCAAGCTCTTTGCCTATTTTGGTAAAGGCTCCTATGCACTTATCGAGGTGTTCTCTCTCGTGTGCAGCCGATATTTGTACTCGTATGCGAGCCTCTCCTTTTGGTACTACCGGATAATAGAATCCCGTAACATAGATACCTTCTTTCATAAGAGAGGCAGCCATATCTTGCGACAATTTGGCATCATACAACATAACGGCACATATAGCCGACTCTGTCGGTTTGATGTCGAAACCTGCCTCTTTCATTTTCGCAATAAAGTATTCGGTATTGGCGTGCAGTTTGTCTTGTAGTTCGTTGGAGTTTTGCATAATATCGAAGGCTTCGATACCGGCAGCAGCTACCATAGGAGGTATGGAGTTAGAGAAAAGATATGGACGAGAGCGTTGTCTGAGCATATCTATTATCTCTTTTTTACCTGTGGTAAAACCACCGATGGCACCGCCGAAAGCCTTACCGAGCGTACCCGTGATAATCTCTATTTTGCCCATAAGGTTATAACGTTCGGTAACACCACGTCCTGTTTTACCCACTACTCCTGCCGAATGGCTTTCGTCAACCATTACCATAGCTCCGTATTTTTCGGCTAATTCGTATATTTTGTCGAGAGGAGCGACGTTGCCGTCCATAGAAAAGACCCCGTCTGTAACAATAAGTTTGAAACGACAATCTTTGGCGGCAATAAGCTGAGCTTCTAAGTCTGCCATATCTGCATTGGCATAACGGAAGCGTTTCGCCTTACACAAGCGTACCCCATCTATAATAGATGCGTGGTTGAGAGCATCTGAAATAATAGCATCTTGGTCGGTAAGAAGAGGCTCGAAGACTCCACCGTTGGCATCGAAACAGGCAGCATATAGAATGGTATCTTCCATATTAAAAAATTTTGCAATGGCTTTTTCCAGAGCCTTATGCAAATCTTGTGTGCCACAAATGAAACGAACCGATGCCATACCATAACCACGCTCATCCATAGCCTTTTTGGCAGCATTTATAAGACGAGGATGGTTGGCTAACCCGAGGTAGTTGTTGGCACAGAAGTTCAGTACTTTGTCTTCTTTGACACTGATGTTGGCGTTTTGCGGAGAAGTAATTTCACGCTCATTTTTCCATAATCCTGCTTTTTTTATCTCTTGCAGTTCGTTGGTGAGAAAATCTTGAAAATTCTTATACATATTTATTTGATTTTTACAATATTGCTATTATATAAAGATGATAAACGAATCAACATACAAAGTTACATCTTTTTAATTGAAAATACACAAAAAATTAAATTAATGGTTTTATATGACTTTTTTTATACCTTTGTAAAAATAAATCGTTGAAAGCTATGAAATACAAATCATTAGTTGTTGTCGCTTTTTTTTGGGCTATAATGGGGTGTTTTACAGATATTTATGCTCAAAAAACATCTAAACAAAAAAATAAAACCAAACCTAAGACACAGACAAACAGTATAAAAGCCAAACAGATATACAATGCGGCAATCAAAAAGAGTTCCACAATGTCCGCAGAGGCTTTCATTGCCGAGATGCATAAAGCCATAAAAGCGGACAAACATTTTATAGACCCCTATTGGGCTATTGCCAAAAGTAGGCTTGATAAACCCGACGAAGTGATAGAGATACTAAGCCTTGCCATAAAAAACAATGCTCAAAAAAAGGATGAAACCGTTTTTCGACTTGCAGAGACGTACAAGTCTATCGGAGATTATGATAAGGCTCTATCTACCGTAATGCAGATATCCGACTCGAATCCGGCAAAGACACAGATAGTCGATCAATATGTCGAATTGTTGCAAATGATAAAGTCGCCCGTACCATTCGAGCCCAAAAATCTCATATATGCCAATTCGGAAAGAGACGAATATTTCCCCTCTGTTACGGCCGATGACGAAATATTGTCGGTAACACGTTCCGAATTCGGCAATTACTCATCTAACGAAGACCTCTATTTCAGCAAGAAGGTCAATAACGGCTGGGGACCATTTATGCCTATAAACGAACTAAACGACCCTTCGTTCAACGAGGGTTCGCAAACAATATCGGCAGACGGACGCTATATGTTTTTTATTGCCTGCAATAGACCCGATGGCTTGGGCAGTTGCGATATATACTACTCCATCAATACAAACGGCAAATGGAGCAAGCCAATCAATGCGGGCAGTCCTCTTAACAGTACCGACTGGGAAAGCAATCCGTCGCTATCGCCTGCCGGCGACGAGATATTTTTTACCTCAAACAGGCAACCCTCTTTCGGAGGACGCGACCTATGGCACTGTAAGGTAGAGATACTCGAAAACGGAGCATTGAAATTTTCAGAACCTAAAAATATGGGTATGATAATCAACTCTACACGCGACGACTACACACCATACATCCATTTGGACAATCAAACGCTATATTTTTTGTCGAATGGGCATATCGGCTTTGGAGGCTCCGACATATTTGTGTCTCGAAAAACAGATGGGAAGTGGGGGACACCCAAAAATCTCGGATATCCGATAAATAACGAAGACAACTGTTATGGGTTTACTCTTACGGGAGCAGGCGATAAGGGGTATATATCTCTAAAAAACAAAGAGATACCGTCCAACGGATTGGATATTTACGAGTTGGCGATTTATCCTGATATTCGCCCTCAGGTAATGAGTTATGTAAAAGGATTTGTTTTTGACGCAGATACAAAGCAACCTATCGGAGCCACAGTAGAGACATTCAACTACAACAATTCTCAAAATGCTATTGCTATCACTTTGTCCGACAGAAAATCGGGCGAATTTACGACATTCATACCCGATACGGGACTATATGGGTTAAATGTGAGAAAATCGGGCTATCTTTTTTATTCGTCGAAAATAAATAACTCCAAAGGAATTTTGAAGGTATATCTACAACCGATAAAGTCGGGCAAAAAGATAGTGCTTAATAATATATTCTTTGCCTTTAATTCGTACGAATTAGACCCCAAATCGGAAAAAGAGATTATGCAATTATACTCTTTTTTGCAGAAAAATCCAAAAGTAAGTATCGAGATAGTGGGGCACACCGACAATATAGGAAGCGAAAAGAGCAACCTGATATTGAGCGAAAATCGTGCGTTGTCTGTTATCCAATCTTTGGTAAAAAAAGGAATACCGTACAGCAGGCTTTCGTACAAGGGTATGGGTATGTCGCAACCTATTGCCTCTAACAATACCGAAGAGGGTAGAGAAAAAAACCGAAGAGTAGAGTTTGTAATCAAATAGACATTAATTGAGAAGTTTTTTTGGGGCTTGGCTTTACAGAAGAGTGCTTATTCTGCAACTATGTAGAGTGCTGTATGTTAGGGTTATCTCTGTCGGTCTGAAAATTTTTTACGGTTCTGATTTATGTATATTACGATTATTTTATTTGTCGGTTCAAAAAAAAGTATTACCTTTGCACTCGGGTAAGTCCCATACGACCAGCTCCCTTTGAATCCCCCAGGGCTTGACCGCAGCAAGGGTAGAAGGTTGTAGCGGTGCGATATGGTAAGCTTGCCCTTTTTGTTTTTTATTATACGTAATTATCAAATAAACAGACGCTGATACAATGTCGGACAATATAGAATTTCAGTCGCCAGAAAAGATAAAACTTTTTCAAGAAAAGAGGTTGAAAGAGGCATTGGACTATATTGGCAAACACTCTCGATTTTATAAAAAGATGTTCGATGAGTTCGGTATCGATATAGGGCAGATAACTACGATTGAGGATTTAAGACAAATCCCATTTACCACCAAAATAGACTTACAGGAGTACAACGACGATTTTTTGTGTGTACCAAAGAATAAAATCGTTGATTTTATCACCACTTCCGGTACTTTGGGCGACCCTGTTACATTTGCAATGACCGATAGGGATCTCGACCGTTTGGCTTACAACGAGCGCATCTCGTTTGCTTGTGCTGGCGTGCAATCTGATGATATAGTGCAGATTATGACAACGCTCGACAAACGTTTTATGGCAGGTCTCGCATATTTTCTCGGACTTAGAGCACTCGGTGCCGGTATTATCCGTGTGGGCAACGGTATCCCCGAACTACAATGGGATACCATCAACCGTATTAAGCCCAACACTATTATGTGTGTACCGTCGTTTATACTCAAAATCATCGACTATGCCGAAGAACACGGTATCGACTATCGCTCTTCGAGCATAAAAAAAGTGGTCTGTATCGGAGAGAATCTGAGAGAACAAGACTTTTCGCTCAATCTCTTGGGCAAACGTATCAAAGAGAAGTGGGATATAGAGCTGTATTCGACCTATGCCTCAACCGAGATGGCTACTACCTTTGCCGAATGTGAGTATGGCTGTGGCGGACATCATCATCCTGAATTGATAATCTGCGAGGTGGTCGATGAGAATGGCAATGTGGTCACCGAAGGTGCTGTGGGAGAGCTTGTTGTTACTACCTTGGGTGTTGAGGGTATGCCGTTGCTACGCTTCAAGACAGGCGATTTGGTATCGTTTCACCACGAGCCGTGCCGTTGCGGAAGGCACTCTATGCGTGTGTCGCCCGTTGTGGGCAGAGCCAACCACCTATTAAAGTACAAAGGTACAACGTTATATCCGCCTGCAATATACGACGTACTCGACAATTCGCCTCATATAGAAAACTATTTGATAGAGGTTTCGACCAACGAAATAGGTAATGATGATATAGTTGTGAAGATAGGCTTATCGCCTGCGGTATGTAGTTCGCATACGGATATTTCCTCTCTTATCAAAGAGCTAAAAGACAGTTTCAGAGCAAAAATACGTGTTGCTCCGACAATAGAGGTGTGTGATAGTGATGTTATTAAGAGGCAGATACTTCCCGACACTACTCGTAAACCACTGAAATTTGTTGACAAACGAAGAAAAAGCAATATTTAATCGATTGAACCTAAGAAAATATTAAAAATATAAATAGTTATGCAAATATCCGAATTAGGCGAATTTAACCTTATAAAACGACTAACCGAAGGGGTAAAACTACAAAACTCATCGTCCGAACGTGGTATAGGCGACGACTGTGCCGTGATGAACTACGGCGACAAACGTCTGCTTGCTACCACCGACGTACTGCTCGAAGGAATACACTTCGACCTTACATACACACCACTCAAACACCTCGGATACAAGGCTGCGGTAGTCAATTTTTCGGATATCTACGCAATGAACGGCCAACCCAAACAGATATTGGTAACTATCGGTATATCGAAACGTTTTGAGGTGGAGCAGATAGAAGAGTTGTATAGCGGTATCTTACTTGCCTGCCAAAAATATAAGGTTGACCTCATCGGAGGCGATACATCAGCCTCTCTGACAGGGCTTACTATAAATATAACCTGCCTTGGTGAGGGCGATGCCGACAAAATTGTATATCGCAATGGAGCCAAAGAGACGGATTTGATTTGTGTATCGGGGAATCTTGGTGCGTCTTATATGGGATTGCAGCTGCTCGAACGCGAGAAGCAGGTTTTCAGACAGGTAAAAGACCCCGATTTTCAGCCCGATTTTTCGACCAAAGAGTATATCCTCGAACGTCAGCTCAAGCCCGAGGCACGTCGTGATATAATAGCTGAGTTGGCGAAAAACAACATACAACCGACCTCGATGATTGATGTATCGGACGGACTTTCGTCGGAGATACTACACCTATGCACACAGAGCGGATGCGGGTGTGAGGTATATGAGGATAAAATCCCTATCGACTACCAGACTGCCGTTACTGCCGAGGAGTTCAATATGAACCTTACCACCGTTGCCCTCAACGGAGGCGAAGACTACGAACTGTTATTTACTGCACCACTTGCCGACTACGAAAAACTCAAAAATATCGACGACATCCATATAATAGGACACATCACCAAGCCCGAAAACGGTATTTTGCTCATCACTCGCGACGGACAGGCGATAGCATTCAAAGCTCAAGGCTGGAACTCGTTGGAGAAGTAAAAAAGAAAGAGGCTATCCGAAAAGGGAGTCTCTTTCTTTTTAGTAAGTTAGAAAAATTATTATTTTTTCTTTAAAGTCATTTGTTCTTTATCACCGTTTACAGTAACAGTATTATATAGAAGTTTGTTTGTGCCGTCTCCTGTCATCGTCTCAACAGTCTTGCCAGAAGAATAAGTGAGAGTAACAACATTTGAACTTACCGAATATTTGCCGGTGTAAGTATTATTTGGCGTTTTTTTACCTTTATCCGTAATGGAAAACTCAAAAGTAGCATTAGAGCTATTTTCAAATTTAATTACGTAAGTACTTTCGGCTGAATCTTTCCCTTCAAAAGTTGCACCGGCTATATTGGCAAGAGTAATTTCTTTATCACTAGCACATGAAGTAAATATTGTACCGGTAGTTGCAAGAACTACAAACATTAACAAAAATATTTTTCTCATTTCTTTTACTTTTTTAAATTATTTATAAAACCTATATTATTTATTTCTGAAATTTTTAACTGCTTCCTCCTTTTCTTTTGCTATAGCAGCGTTACGTTCAGCAGGAGTTTGAGGAGTTTTAGGCTCTTCTTTTTTTACAACTTGCAGAGTTGCGTTGGTTTGTTGAAAATTTTTGAGGTTATCGTTTTGGGCATCTTTCCCCTTTGTATTTTCAACAGTTTTGGTTGAAGATTTTGCGACAGGCTTTTCTACCGGTTTAGCAGCGGCTCTCTTTGGGACAGGCTTACCGCTTTTTACCGCAGCAATAGAGTCAGCCTTAGCAATAGAGTCCAAACGAGCTTGTTCGGCAGCGGCTTCGGCTTGCTGTATAGCAGCCAAAGAGTCAGCTCTCATAGCTTCTACCTTAGCTATAGAGTCAGCCCTTGCGATAGAGTCCAAACGAGCCTGTTCGGCTTCTTTGGCTTTGTTGCCACATGCAACCATAACGGCTGCTGTCAATAGAATTAATCCTAATTTTTTCATACTTTCTTAATCTTTTTAATTTTTTAATATACAGTTAATTAATTATTGCAAAAATACAATTTATTTTTGATATGGAAAACTTTTTTATTCTCGTGTAAGTTTCGTATAATCATTGTGTTGTGTGTGGTATAAAATGATTTGATTGCTTTTTTTGATAAAAAAACGACATTTTTTTATCAAAAACTCAAAAAATAGGTAACTTTGCAGAGGTTTTTTACAGATATATCAAAAAAAAGAGTAACAATTATGACTGCCAAAATAAAAACAACACAACCAAATAATAACAATTTGAAATATGGAGATGCCGTAAAAAAACTTCAAACCATTGTGGAGGGTATCGAAAATAATTCGTACGATATAGATGTTCTTACGGAAAAGATAGAAGAGGCAGTCGGGTTAATCTCTTTCTGCAAAGAAAAATTGAAAAACACCGAAGAGAGTGTGGAAAAAATTTTTGCACTAAAAAGTTAAAAATCGATTGCCCTCAAACAATATTTTTATAAAAAAAACGTTTTAAATAAAATATATACTTGTTTTCTATAATAATGAAGTACTTCAGAAATCTATATTTATCCGTATTGGCTTTACTGTTTGCGGTATCTTGTTCTACCAAAAACAATACTTGGCTGTCGAGAAACTATCAAAACTTTGCAAGTAAATATAATATTAGGCACAATGCCGTCAATGCATTCGAAGACGGGCAAGAGATGCTTATCTTAGCCAATCAGGATAACTATTCGGAGATAATCACTTTGTACCCAATTGTTAACGAATCGACGGCAAATGGTATCACATCGCAGATGAATACCACCATAGAAAAGTGTCGAAAGGTAATAAAACTACACTCCATACGCTCGAAACCGACTAAAAAACCATTGGGTATGAGTAGTCGAGAGTATCGACAGTTTAGAAATCAAGAGGAGTTTAACCCGCAAGTTCCCAGAGCTTGGTTGCTATTGGGTAAAGCATCATACTACAAAGCGGAGTTTATAGAGGCAATATCTATTTTTAATTATATCATAAGACATTATCCCGAAAACGAACTACTCGTTTATGAGGCAAAATTGTGGCAGCTACGAGTATATACCGATATGGGGTGGCTTCACGAAGCCGAAAGCCATTTGTCGCAAATAAAGGCATCGAGTGTGCCGACTTCGTTAAAAGCGACATATTCCGCCTTTACAGCCAATCTGTTAGTAGCACAAAAAAGATACGAAGAGGCTATACCGCATTTGCAAATAGCTATTACCGGAGCAAAAAACAGATACGAAAAATCGCGGTTCAACTTTGTATTGGCTCAACTTTACGAACATACAGGCAAAAAAAATCTCGCTCAACAGCACTATAAAATAGCACAAAACAGCGCTACAAATTATGAAATGATATTCAACGCAAAGCTACGAGCTATGATACTCGAGAGTAATACGAAAAAAGCCATAAGCGGACTGCAAGCAATGGCAAAATCGAGTAACAATAAAAACTATCTCGACCAGATATACTACGCAATAGGTAATAGATATTTGGATGACGGCAAAGAAGACAAGGCTATCGAAAACTACAAATCGGCAATGGCAAAAAGTACACGCAATGGAGTAGAAAAAGCTTTGGTTGCCTTAAAGATAGCAGAGATATATTATGATAAAAAAGATTATATCCCCTCTTCACACTATTACGATTCGGTGCTTATTGCTATGCCAAGTACTCACGTCAAGTATAAAATAGCCGAAAGTCGCGCTCAAATACTTGGCGAACTTGCACAAAACCATAATACTGTCTATCGGCAAGATAGCCTGCTCAGCCTCTCATATATGTCGGAAGCCGAACAGCTCAAAGTTATAAATAGAGTAATAGCCGATTTGATAGCAGCCGAAAAACTTGCTGCCAAAGACTCTGCCGACAAAGCGGCATCGGATGTGGCAGAGCGTTATAGTCCTTCGTTTGACCCCATTATTAATCAACAGATAAAGGGTGGTAACGATTGGTACTTTTACAATACGGCATCTATTAATCAAGGTAAAAACGATTTTAGAAAAAGATGGGGCAATCGTCCTTTGGAAGATAACTGGAATAGAGAGGTCAAGACAATGGCAATGACGACTAACAGAAACGAGTCGCAGACAGATATTTCGGGCAACGACTCTACCTCCAACAGTCAGAGAGAAAACGACCCTCACAACCCCGAATACTACTTGGTACAGATACCCAAAACCGAAGAAGATAGAAAAAAGGCTAATGAGCAGATAGCCACGGCGTTGTATAATATGGGGGGCATATTTCATACCAAAATAAACGATATACAAAGTGCTGACGATACTTATAGAGAATTTCAGAAACGTTTCCCCAAAGACGAACGAAAAGCAGAAACATACTTTTTTGAATATCAGATAAATGGACAGTTGAATAAACCCGAAGAGCAGGCACTGTTCAGAAACAAACTCATAAGCGAATATCCCGACAGTAAATATGCAATGATGTTGGCTAATCCGAATTATGCCGAAAATATGCAAAAGATGATGCATATACAGGACAATCTTTATCAAGAGACATACGATGCCTATACGAATGGCAATTACACTAAGGTGAAACAGAATTACAATCGTATTTTGCAAGATTTTCCGATGTCCGAATATCTGCCTAAGTTTGCATTTGTCAATGCTCTTGCATCAGCAAAATCGGGTCAGAAAGATGTTTTTGAAGCCGAACTTGACACAATCATAACCAAGTATCCCGATGCTGACATTACGCCTATGAGTAAAGATATATTGGCTTTGATACGTCAGGGACGCGAACAGGTGGTACATACAGGCTCGGATAATATCAACGAGCGACGTACACAAGAGGCTCAAATCGAAATAGCCGAAAAGCAAGGACAAACAGTAGGATATGATGTGAAAGTAGCAGAACGCCAAAATATTATTTTAGTTCCTGTTGATAACGACAAAAATATGTTTAATAATATGATATACGACATTGCAGTGTATAACTTCAATAAGTTTATCGTAAAAGATTTTGATTTCGATACTCGTAAAGTAGGTACTAAGGAGATTATAATCATATCCGGAATAGAGAGTGTCGAAGAGGGCAAATGGTATAGAGGTCTTTTGCTTACGGACGGCAAATTTCCGGGTAAGAACAACATAAAATATTTCAATTTAATAATGGTATCGGATATTGATTTGGCAAAAATCAATTCCGAAGAGATACTTGACGGTTATCTAAGAAACGAAAGCTCTAAGCAATAGTTTAGCTTATTTCGCCCCAATTGACCTCTTTGCGGTTCAGTTCGTTCAGGCGTTGGGCTATGACGGCGTTGTACGGATTTTCCAGATGCGGGTCGCGTTCCAGTATTTGTTTCGATATATCGCGTGCAGTTTGCAGTATTATACCGTCTTGTGCAAGGTTGGCTATATGAAGTTCGAATGGTAGTCCGCTCTGCGCTGTGCCTTCGAGTTCGCCGGGTCCACGGAGTGTAAGGTCTGCTTCGGCTATATCAAAACCGTTGTTGGTCTCGGTCATTATCTGTAATCGTCTCAGAGAGTTGTCCGAAAGTTTGAAGCTCGACATCAATATGCAGTAGCTTTGGTCGGCTCCTCGTCCTACTCTCCCTCTAAGCTGGTGCAGTTGTGAGAGTCCAAAACGTTCTGCACTCTCTATTACCATCACCGAAGCATTCGGTACATCGACTCCTACTTCTATTACTGTGGTTGACATCAAAATATCGGTTTGTCCGCTTTTGAAACGTGCCATTCGGTCGTCTTTTTCGGCAGGCGTCATCTTCCCGTGCAAAAAATCTATCGTAAGGTCGGGAAAGACTTCGCACATAGTATTGTAACCGTCTTCGAGACTCTTCAAATCGAGTTTTTCGGACTCTTGAATGAGCGGATACACCACATATATCTGCGACTTCTGCTCTATACGGTGGCGGATAAACTTATATAGCTCTTTTCGCTTGTTGTCGTAATAATGATATGTCTGTATCGGTTTGCGTTCGGGGGGCAATTCGTCGATAACAGATATATCGAGGTTGCCGTAGAGGGTCATTGCCAATGTACGTGGTATGGGCGTAGCGGTCATTACCAGTATGTGTGGCGGTTGAATATTTTTTGTCCATAGTTTGGCTCTCTGCGCTACACCAAAACGGTGCTGCTCGTCGATGATTACGAAGCCGAGATTATGAAACCGTACTTTGTCTTCTATCAATGCATGAGTGCCTATGAGTATATTGAGATGTCCGTTTTCGAGTTGCTCGTGTATTTGGGTACGCTCTTTTTTCTTGGTAGAGCCGATAAGCAATCTGACATTGATACCGAGTTTTTGCGTCAGCTTCGAAATACCGTTGTAGTGCTGCGTGGCAAGTATTTCGGTGGGAGCCATTATACACGCCTGAAAACCGTTGTCTGTCGCAATAAGGCAAGAGAGTAGAGCCACTATGGTCTTGCCGCTACCCACATCACCTTGCAGCAGGCGGTTCATCTGTCTCCCGCTTTTCAGGTCTGTGTGTATCTCTTTTACGACACGTTTTTGGGCGTTGGTAAGGGTAAATGGCAGGTGATGATTGTAAAAGTCGTTGAAACATTTGCCGATGCGCTCCATTACAAACCCTTCGGACTTCTCTTGACGTTCCACAGATTGTCGTAAAATGCTCATCTGTATGTAAAAAAGCTCTTCGAATTTGAGCCTTCGTGTGGAGGCATCAAGCAACGTCTGGTTACGGGGCAGATGAATGTTGTATATGGCTTCGGCTCTGGATATCAACTTGTATTTGTCTATAAGGTATTGTGGCAGTGTTTCGGGTATATTTAGTTGTACGGTAGTAAGCAGATTGGTGATAAGCCCGCGTACGACAGACGAATTGAGGTAGTGGTTTTTCATCGTTTCCGTGGTGTTGTACATAGTCTTGAAGCCTATGTCGGCACGCGGATTATCGCCCTTGAATATCTCTATTTCGGGGTGTGCCATCGAGAAAACACTCCCATATCGTTTGGGCTTGCCAAAGACTATATACTCTTCGTCGGGTTTGTAGCTTTGGGTTACATATTTTTCGTTAGAAAACCATACGAGTTCCATCACTCCTTTGCCGTCGGTAAATTCGGCTACAAGGCGTTTGCCTCGTCCCTTCCCCTTACTTTGGAAACCGACTATTCGTCCCTTTATCTGCACATAAGGCATATTGTCGGATAGCGAAGCGATAGTGTAAAAAGTACGAACGTCAATATAACGGTACGGGAAATGCATAAGCAAATCCTCTACCGTCTTTATTTTTAGTTCGGCAAAAAGGATTCCCGCCCGCTTTGCTCCTATTTTAGGTACATATTGTACATCGTCTGTCAGCCTCATCATTTAGTCTTGTTACAGGATTACAAAAATAATACAATCTTTATAAATGCGGAAATCTGCACAGTAAATAAACTTGAATTATACCGGATTACGCATTGAACCATTTTCTTGTTAAAAAAACAAATTTTTTAAAAAAAATGCAACTTGTTGTAAGATAGAAAACTAATCAATAATTTCACTAAAAATCTCTAATGCTGAACCCTAAATAAAAAACAAAAAATAAGGGCATAAAACATTTATGTCCTTATTCTGTTTGTCTTTAAATTAAAATCTCAATTACAACTCCACTACAAATTCTTTTAGGTTTGGGTTCTGCATAGATTTTGGTACCGATTGCTTTATAATATCTACTATGCAGTCTTGTATCGCTGTTTTGGCATTGTGTTTATTAACAATAAGACACACTTCGCGGACGGCATTAAGGTTTTTGAAAGGACGGAGACAATCTTGTTTCTCTTCGGGAAGCCCCATAGCGTGCATCTCCGGAATAATAGTAATACCCGGATTCATATCTACCACATGCAATAAAGTATCTATACTGCCCGACTCAAATTTAATAGTAGGGTGTTGTTTGGCTCCGCGAGCTTTGCATAGACGTTCTATCTGTCCGCGGAGGCAGTGTACATTTTCGAGCAACCACACTTTGCTTATATCCACCTTATTAATGTCTATCTCTTTGTCTTTGTACATTTTGTCCAAAGGCGACACATAGGCATAGAATTTTTCGTAATATAGCGGAAAAGATATAATATCTTCGTGGTGTATGGGACCGGCAAGTATAGCTCCGTCGATATGTTCCAACAAGAGTTGTTCCATAATCCTGCCGGTAGTCTGTTCTTTGATTATCAACTCCAATTCCGGAAATTGACTGTACTGTTTGGAGAGCATCTGTGGTACTAAATATGGAGCAATAGTAGGTATCACGCTAAGGCGGAATGTGCCTGAAATAGTGGTTTGTTCGGCATTAACTATCTTTTTGATTTTGTTTAATTGTTGTATTGATATACGTGCCTGATTGATGATTTGCTTACCTATTTCGGTAGCTTCTATAGGATGTCGCGAACGGTTGAATATTTTTACATTCAACTCCTCTTCCATTTTTTGAATCATTGTACTCAGGGTTGGCTGTGTTACACTACAGTGTTCGGCAGCTTTTGCAAAATGTCGGAAATCATCGACTGCAATTAGATATTCGAGCTGTTGTATATTCATATCACAATATATTTTTGATGGTTAATAAAATTATTTGTTTCGGGTTTCGTCTTTTTTTAGCTCTTTGGGTTTCTGTTCGAGAATGTTGAACTCCATATAATCCCAATACTCTTCGGAATCCCACATCTGTCGCAATTGGAAATTGTATGGATAATAATATACCGGCTCGGGTTGCAAATTTTCCGAAAACTTACCTGTATCCCATTTGCCGTTACCGTTAAGGTCAACAAAAAGCCGTGCATAATATGTACCAGCATCAAGATTCTCAAATTTTATTTTCTCCTTATCCGCAATAAGCCTCCTGACTACTTTCTCACTCTTGTCTAAGAGTTCGACTATCTCTTTGCCCGTAAAAAGCCCCATTTCCAGAGTCAATGAAGCATAAGAATCTTTGTCTTTGCACGATATATTGGCGGTAAACTTGTCATTTACGTGTCCGTATAAATCGCTAAAATAAGCAGAATCTACAATAAGTCTGTATGTCTCGGAGGGTTTAAGAGTGGTTTTTAGTTTGTATTTCAATCCCAAAGAGTCGATTTTTTCTAAACTTGCAGTTTGCTTTTTCCACAAAGTATCTACCTTTTGTTCCAAAATTACCTCTTTGTTTTTGTCCATAGTAGTCGGAACGTCAAATTTTATCTCTATATCGTCAAAAAAATTAAAATTGGAACTGCCATTAGTACCGACAGGCAGAAACTGCTGACGACTCTCTTGGCGAGGCTTATTGCCTTTGGGTCTCTTTCTTACGGACCTCAAAGATAGTGTGTCTGTCTGACTTACAAGGTTTTGGGTAGAGTCTGTTTTGAGGTAAGTAAGTTTGAGTCTTAATGTATCGGTATTCCACGCCATAGAGTCTTTGAGCCAATAGGTGATGGTATCTCGCCGTTCGTTATGCTGAATAAGTACTTGATTGTCGAACGGGAAGTTAAGTGCTTCTATCGTAGGGAGTTGTTCGTTCGGAGCATTGAAATATAAAGTGAAATTCTGTATGTCTTTACGTTCGCTTTTTACCAAATATTGAATAGCAGTCTCTTCGGTAAAAGCTTTTAATACAATGGAATCGGGAAAAAATATTCGTGTGCTTCTATCTATAATTGTATCAATAATTTTCAAAGAGTCGTTGATACCGTTTTGAACAACTATCGAATCTTTGAATACGGTATCGAGTTTTTGTTTTATCTCTACCGTCGGTATAAAAATGGTATCAAGAAATGCTATCTGTTCGTTAGGCAGGTCAAATTTATAATTACTTCCTATATCTCCGAGTGCATATATGCGATATTTACCCTCTTTGATATTGTTAATGGTAAAGTTACCGCTTTTGTCGGTTTTGGTAATTCGGTCGAAAGGTTTGCTCGCAAATGCCGAGTCTGCAAGGTCGCTGTGGATACCTACAAGTATGCCCGCAACGGGATTCAGCGAATAGGCATCAATGATAGTCCCCGACATTTTGAGTGAATCTATTACGTCGCCGGTAGAAAATGAAAAAGTGTAGTTCGACAAAGGATTTTTCTCGTTATTATCGACTATGGCATCTCCAAAAAATATCGTATATGTGGTATTCTCTATCAAAGTATCTCTAAGTTCTACTATTAGTTTTTTGCCAAGTGCTTTTACGACAGGAGTTTGTTTCTGCGGAGGCGATATTATTACGTTGTCGAAAGCTTTTTCGACCTGTATTATTTCGTCGAATATTATCTCGATTCTGTTTTTTCCGTAGTTTAGGGTGTTTAGGTTGGGAGTACTTTTGATAGGGTGCGGCGGAGTGATATCTTTGGGTCCCCCTTGGGGTCCTGCTCCACGATTGGCACAGGCAATAGCAATCAGATATGTTGCAAAAACCATTAATAAAAGCACAAAAGCCGATTTTACACTATATTTATTCATATACTATTTTTGTTATCCTATATCAAGAGTCTCTGTAATTAAGTATTTTAGTCTTCCGTTCTTTTTCGGCAAATGGTTGTTCGGCCTATCCAGCCTTTTATGGAATATATAGCTCCCTCTTTAATACCGTATTTGTTGCAAATTTGCTCCTCGGTCGGGAATTGTCGAGAGTATTCGTACAGAAGGCTATCTGCTTTTGCCATATTGCTAAATGTAGGGTTTGCCATCTTTGCCTTCTCTACCATATCTGCCGCCAACCAATATCGTGACAGATTCAGTACGCTATCGCTCGATACTGTGGAGGCTATGTAGATTTCTGCCAAAAGTAAATATGGCTCTACTTGACTTTTAAAAATACCTAACGATAGTAGAATATTTTCCCTTGCTTTCTGAAAATTGTTGAGTTTTCGAAAATAGACCTCCGCCTTGTATATATATATATATGCTTTGGTGTATCTTGCGTTGTCGGGAAAATCTTTTTGCCACTTCTCTACATCCTTAAAAGCTAAATCGTAGTATTGTAACGCCTTTTTGGGGTTGTCTTTCTTGTAATAATATTTGCCACACCCGATGGACGAAAGATAGTTGGGTGCTATCTCTTGCAGGTAGAGCGACGCTTCCAAGAATATTGGCGTAAAGCCACATTGTGCTGCCTGCAACTCCTTCAAAACGCCATCGAGATACTTGGCATTATTACGGTTTTTTTCTATCTGCTCGGCGTATTTGTTTTTGAGTTCGTCGCACGGCTCGTCGTAAGTTTGCGAGTAGGCAGACGACGAAACCATACAAAACCAGAATAACACACATAATAACCTTGTCATTTTCATACCATCATAAAATTTGGTAGCATCAAATCTTTTTCGGAGACAATAATCTTGTCTTTGGGTATTTTCCAGTCGATATTAAGAGTCGGGTCGTTGTATATTATACCGCTTTCCGACGGCTTGTTGTAGAGATTGTCGCACTTGTAGGTGAATATAGCCGTTGGGCTAAGCACCGAAAACCCATGAGCAAAACCTCTCGGTATGAAAAATTGTAGGTGGTTTTCGTCCGACAGCTCTACTCCAAACCACTTTCCGTAAGTATTGGAAGTGGGGCGTAAATCTACCGCCACATCCCATACCTTTCCGCAGATAACTTTTACCAATTTTGCTTGCGCATACTCGCCTTGCTGAAAATGAAGCCCTCGTACTACTCCATAAGACGATTTTGACAGATTGTCTTGTATGAAATTTTGTGTTATACCACACTCTTTATACCTGCATTCGTTGTAAATCTCTGTAAAATAGCCCCGTGCATCGGCAAAAACATCAGGTTTGATTATTATTAAATCCTTTATCGGTGTTGTAGTTATCTCCATATCGTTATATAAAAATTCTAATAAGCAAATGTTTAGATTGTCTGTCTGCTATTAATCAACCAACTCCATAAGGTATTGACCGTATTCGGTTTTTTCGAGTTTTTTGCCGAGATCATATAGTTGTTCACTCGAAATCCAACCGTTTCGCCAGGCTATCTCCTCGATACACGCTATATAGAATCCTTGTCGGTTTTGGATAGTTGCCACAAAATTCGAAGCCTCCAACAGACTGTTGCAATTGCCTGTATCGAGCCAAGTGAAACCACGTCCGAAGATTTCGACTTTCAATGTACCTTCATTAAGAAACAGTTTGTTGAGGTCGGTTATTTCGTACTCACCACGTGCCGACGGCTTTAGCTCTTTTGCCTTTTGTACCACAGTATTGTCATAGAAATATAGTCCGGGCACGGCATAATTGCTTTTGGGTTTAGCCGGTTTCTCTTCAAGGCTGATAACATTCATTTGGCTGTCGAATTCGACAACACCATAAGCACGCGGGTCTTTTACAGCATAACCGAATATGCAAGCACCTCTCTCTATACTTGAAGCACGTTTGAGCATAGCCGAGAAATTTTGCCCGTAAAACAGGTTGTCGCCAAGTATAAGGCAACCGCCTTCGCCGTTTAGGAAGTCGGCACCGAGTACAAACGCTTGTGCCAGACCATTAGGCTGATGTTGTACCTTGTATTCGAGTCTAATGCCCAAATCTTCGCCGGAGCCAAGCAGTTCTTGAAACATAGGCAAATCTCTTTGTGTAGATATTATCAATATTTCGCGTATCCCTGCCAACATTAATGACGATAATGGATAGTAAATCATAGGTTTATCGTACACAGGCATTATCTGTTTGGATATTGCTTTGGATAGGGGAAACAATCGTGTCGCACTACCGCCTGCGAGTATTATTCCTTTCATACTTTTATTTTGTTTTATTAGTTAGTAAACTAATTGCAAAGATACAAAACAATTATGAATTACGAGGCACTAATTAAAAATTGAATTTGTTAGAAGTTGAAAAAAACAAAAGAGGCTGTCTTATATTCGAGACAACCCCTTTTTATGATAATATACTCCAAAATTTTTGTAGTCTTATTCCGAAACTACTACAAGATTGATAACGGGAGATACTTCTTTATGAAGTTTGATGGTGGCTGTATAGTTGCCCACCTCTTTGATAGAATCTTTGATAAAGATAGTTTTTCTGTCGATATTGAAACCCTGTTTCTCCAATGCTTCTGCTACCTGAATGTTGTTTACCGAACCAAAGATAGCGCCGGTACTACTTGTTTTAGCTCCAAGAGTAAGGGTAAGACCTTCGAGTTTTGCTGCCAGGGCTTCGGCATCAGCCTTTATTTTGGCGAGTTTGTGAGCTCGTTGTCTAAGATTTTCTGCCAAAACTTTTTTAGCAGACTCACTTGCTATAACAGCTTTACCGGTAGGGATAAGATAATTGCGACCATAACCGTCTTTTACTTTCACTATATCGTCTTTATATCCAAGGTTTTGAACGTCTTCTTTAAGTATAATTTCCATAAAATTTCCTCCTACTTTATTATTTCAACATATCGGTTACATAAGGAAGCAATGCCAAATGGCGAGCTCTTTTGATTGCTTGAGCTACTTTGCGTTGGTATTTCAACGAAGTGCCTGTGATACGGCGAGGTAAAATCTTACCCTGCTCGTTTAGAAATTTTTTCAAAAATTCGGGGTCTTTATAGTCGATATATTTGATACCGCTCTTTTTGAAACGACAATATTTTTTTCTGTTTTTATCAACAGTAACCGGCTGTAAATAACGTATTTCTGTGTTATTGGCTGTGTTTGTTGTCATAGTTTATTCCTCCTCAACATTAATTTCATTTTCTACCAAAACCTCTCTTTTGGCTTTAGCTTTAACATCTGCTTGTTCGGCATTTTTCTTCATTCGTTTAGAAGCGTACTCATAAGCATACTTGTCCAAACGGAATACTAAGAAACGAATTACTCGCTCGTCTCTACGGAATTGTGTTTCAAGCATCTCTACAAGAGTAGCCTCTCCGCTAAATTGTAAAATCACATAAAATCCTGTCGATTTTTTGTCGATAGTATAGGCTAATTTTTTTAAGCCCCACAACTCCTCGTTCTCAATGGTTGCTCCTGCTTCTGTAAGCAATCCTTTGAATTTGTCTACTGCTTCCTTCATCTGTATGTCAGACAAAACGGGAGTCAAAATGAAAGCAGCTTCATAATGATTTGCCATAAATCCTTTAAATTTTTATTGTTAGTTAAAAAAATAAGACTGCAAAGGTAATACATTTTTTTTTACTGACCAAACAAATTATATTCGGGTGGGTATATTCAAGTATTAAATGCTATCTGATATGCTTTGGGTTTGTTTTTGTTAGTGCTCTTGTATTCAATATGTTGAGGCGAGTGTGGTTGATACGGCTTATAACAGTGGTGTCGGATTGAAACTAACAAAAAAAACCAACTAAAATTATAAAATCTTGTTTAGTTGGTTTTTGGTTGTCTAAAAAAAATAGATTATTATCTATTCCACCCATAAACTGCCAAATCGCCAAGCTCTTCTTCTATTCTGAGTAGTTGGTTGTATTTAGCCATACGGTCCGAACGGCTCAAAGAACCTGTTTTGATTTGTCCGGAGTTTGTGGCAACGGCTATATCGGCTATTGTGGCATCTTCGGTTTCGCCGCTTCGGTGCGATGTTACCGAAGTATAGCCTGCACGGTGTGCCATCTCGATAGCATCGAGTGTTTCGGTCAGAGTTCCTATCTGATTTACCTTGATAAGGATAGAGTTGGCACAACCCTTTTCTATACCTTTTTTGAGATACTCCACGTTGGTCACAAAGAGGTCGTCGCCCACAAGCTGAACTTTCTTGCCCAACTTGTCGGTAAGTAGTTTCCAACCTTCCCAGTCGTTTTCTGCCATACCGTCTTCTATGCTGTCGATAGGATATTTTTTAACCAGTTTTTCTAAATATTCAACCTGCTTTTTAGAGTCCAGTTTGGCTCCTTTTTTGCCTTCAAATTTTGAATAATCATATACCTTATCCGAGTAAAATTCTGATGCAGCACAGTCAAGAGCAATTGTAATATCTTTGCCCGGTTTGTAGCCGGCAAGCTCTATTGCCTGTATTATGCTTTCCAAGGCATCTTCGGTCCCTTTGAGGGTAGGAGCAAATCCGCCTTCGTCTCCTACGGCGGTACTAAGCCCTCTGTCGTGCAATACTTTTTTTAGAGAATGAAAGACCTCCGCTCCGTAACGTAATCCTTCGCGAAATGATTTGGCTCCGACAGGGCGTATCATAAACTCTTGAAAGGCAATAGGAGCGTCTGAATGTGAGCCTCCGTTGATGATATTCATCATAGGTACAGGCAGAGTGAATGTATTGATACCGCCGATATAACGATACAACGGTATGTCGAGGTAAGCCGCCGCTGCCTTTGCCACAGCCAGCGATACACCTAATATGGCATTGGCACCGAGTTTTGATTTGGTTTTGGTACCGTCCATAACTATCATTTTTTTGTCTATTTTACGCTGTTGCAGTACGCATTCACCAACCAATTCTTTGGATATTATTTTATTTACATTGTCAACTGCTTTGGTTACTCCTTTGCCGAGATAGCGTTTTTTGTTGCCGTCACGGAGTTCGAGAGCTTCGTTTTCGCCGGTGGAAGCTCCTGAGGGTACGGCTGCACGTCCGGTGATACCGCATTCTAAGGATACATCTACTTCTATTGTAGGGTTACCTCGCGAATCAAGTATCTCTCTTGCGTGAATTTTTTCTATTCTACACATACTTTTGTGAAATTGTTTTAATTAAATGATAAATATTTTTTCTGAAATTCAATTGCAAAATTACTAAAAATTTCATACAAATTATTATGTTAGCTTTTACTCTTTGTAAAAATAGGGTATATCCCCAAATAAAAATGCCATAGTGTGGGGGAGGGTGTGAACTAAAATTTACTTGTTGGAGTAGAATAGTAAAAAAATGGTATTGCTTAGATTGGAATGTATGAATAAGCTCTCGATAACTATACACCTGTTAGTTGGTATGGCAATGAGTAAGCAGGCGTTAAACGAAATGCCGTATTTTATTGCTGTCAAACACTCCAAAATGTACTCCGAAATAAAACAAATCCGCCGTTATTGTACGAATAACAAGCGGATAGTGTGTTAGATTTGTACCCCCGTGCAGAATCGAACTGCAACCAAAAGAACCGGAATCTCTCATTCTATCCATTAAACTACGGGGGCTCTGTTTATTGGTTAAAAACGTGTTTGTTTAATAACAATTCGGGACGGCAAAGATAATGATTAATTTGCAATCTGTCTCAATAAATTATTATGTTTTTTAAACCAATCTGTCTAATATTGTCTTTACCAATCCCTCCATAGAGCCTTTGTATTCGGTATTCATCTCTTTGGATACTCTGCCGGCAATTATAAGGCAAATTGTTATTGCTTTGTGTCCCAGCAGTTTGCTTAGCCCCGCAAGAGCCGAACTTTCCATTTCGAAGTTTGTAATTTTTTCGCCATTGTAATGGAATGCCTCTATTTTTTTGTTAAGATTTTCGTCAATAGGTTTCAGACGCACATACCTCCCCTGAGGACCATAAAATCCGGGTGCGGATATCGTAATTCCCTTTACCATATCGTATCCCAGACGTTCTACCAGTTCTATGTCTGCATATACGGTATATGGCTTTGGAAGTCGTGGATTCCAATCTACAAAACGACAAAAAGCCTCTTCAAAATCAAGGTCAAAAACACCCTGATGATGTTCGTAGAAATTCAGCAATCCGTCGAAACCGATGGAGCGGCGGGCGACTACATACGTTCCTATCGGACATTCGGGTTGTAATCCTCCCGAAGTACCGATGCGTACCATGGTAAGTTGTCTGTGTTGACTTTTTTCCTGACGCGTTTTGAAATCTATATTTGCCAGAGCATCGAGTTCGGTACAGACAATATCAATATTGTCTGTGCCTATCCCATGAGATATACACGATATGCGTTTGTCTTTGTATATGCCTGTGATTGTGTGAAATTCGCGGTTTTGTATATCGCATTCGATAGAGTCGAAAAACGAGGCTACCATATCTACCCTTGCCGGGTCACCTACAAGTATTATGGTGTCGGCGAGCTGTTCGGGTTTGATGTGTAGGTGAAAAATCGAGCCATCTTCGTTTATAATCAATTCTGATGAAGGTATTTTTCTCATAATAGTTTATATGTTTCAATTAGAATCACAAAGATAGTAATTTTTTGAAAAAAAGCCCCAAAATCATTATTTGTAGCTTTTGGGTGATTGCTTCGTCTGTGAGAATTATTGCTTTTTTTTGTAAGCAAAATACTCATTCCGCATTAGTATATTATTATTGCTTTACAAATTTATCATTGTCAATCATTTTTTTAGAAGTGTTCTAAATATTGTTTTTATGAAATTTTATAAAAAAATATTTAACTCATAATTTGACCAACAGTTCCTGATTTTTTTTGTGATAAAAAAAGAAATTGATGCCGTATCAAAAAAAAACATTACCTTTGAAGATTATTTTAATTAATTAAGAGAGTATTCATTTTCAGGGATATAAATTAAAAAAATAAATAAATTATGGCTATTATTAAACCATTTAAGGGTATTCGTCCCCAAAAACAGTTAGTAGAAAAAATCGCATCACGTCCTTACGACGTACTTAATTCGGAGGAGGCACGTGCTGAGGCAGCAGGCAATGAAATGAGCCTTTATCACATTATCAAGCCCGAAATTGACTTTCCGGTAGGTACAGATGAACACGACGAAAAGGTGTATCTGAAAGCAGCCGAAAATTTTGAAAAATTCCAAAAAAATGGTTGGCTTATACAAGACGGTAAAGAAAACTATTATGTCTATGCTCAGACAATGAACGGTAAAACACAGTATGGTCTTGTTGTTTGTGCTTATGTAGATGATTATATGACGGGCAAAATCAAAAAACATGAACTGACCCGTAAGGACAAAGAGGAAGACCGAATGAAGCATGTTCGTGTAAATAATGCCAATATCGAACCGGTTTTCTTTGCTTACCCGCACCACAACGAACTTGATGCTATTGTAAAAGAGGTTGTGAAAGGAACTCCCGAATATGACTTTGTAGCCGAACTTGATGGTTTCGGGCATACATTTTGGGTAATCGAAGATGAAGCTATAATCAAACGCATTACCGAGATATTTGCCATAATCCCGTCTCTTTATATTGCGGACGGACATCATAGAAGTGCTGCCGCTGCATTGGTAGGAGACGAAAAACGTCGTCAAAATCCAAATCATAAAGGAGATGAGGAGTACAACTATTTTATGGCAGTATGTTTCCCTGACGACCAATTGACAATAATAGACTACAACCGCGTAGTGAAAGATTTGAACGGATTGACCGACGAACAATTTTTGGAAAAATTGAATAAAAACTTTGAGGTAGAGCTTAAAGGCAAAGATATATACAAACCAGCGAAACTTCATAATTTTGCAATGTATCTTGGTGGCAATTGGTATTCTTTGACAGCCAAAGAAGGTACTTATGACGACAAAGACCCTATCGGAGTACTTGACGTAACCGTTTCTTCAAATTTGATTTTGGACGAAATACTTGGCATTAAAGATTTG
This sequence comes from Bacteroidota bacterium, assembly GCA_041814825.1. GTDB lineage: Bacteria > Bacteroidota > Bacteroidia > Bacteroidales > Paludibacteraceae > F0058. Next base: position 28,939 of record JBGXXV010000094.1, read on the forward strand.
CGTACTGATAAACGCATCGACTTTGTGGGCGGTATCCGCGGACTTGGCGAATTGAAAAAACGTGTGGATTCGGGCGAGATGAGAGTGGCTTTTGCTCTATACCCCGTTTCGATGAAGCAACTGATAGATATAGCCGATACAAATAATATTATGCCTCCCAAAACAACTTGGTTTGAACCCAAATTGCGTTCGGGACTCGTGATACATAAACTTGTTTAAGTAAAGTTAAAAAACAGAAAAAGTTACTTTCGGGTAACTTTTTTTTGTAAAAAATGGGTGTCGAAACAAAATTAATTTTATATCTTTGTATTGTCATTAATTTTATTTACAATATTTTATACCGTATATGAATGACAAAACTATAATATACAAATCGTTTGATAATCTTTATGATGCTTTGTATGTTAAGAATATGCTCAAAGAAAACGAGATAGAAAGTTTTATTTCGGACGATTCTATGTTACCTTTGAATCCGATTGTATCAGGTAAAAGTTGGGGTACCAAACTACATGTTTTCGAAAAAGATATAGAACGCATCGAGCAAATTCTAAACGAACTGAATAACTAATAAATAGAATTTAAAAATTAATTTTAAGTATGAAAAAAACGATAATGTTATTTGCAATGGCTTGTTTGCTAATTGCTTGTGGACAAAATGAGGAGAAAAAAGCGAGTATTATTTACCAAAATGCTTTGACTTTTTACAACGAAAAATCTTTCGATAATGCCAAAAATTTGCTTGATTCGCTTCACGCAAAATATCCTCGCCAGGTAGAATATCGTAAAAAAGCCGATACTCTGTTTTGGCAGATAACCATAGATGAGATAAACCGCGATATGCCTATAATAGACAGTACTTTGCAGACTCTTTTAAAAGATGCCGAGACGATAGCAAAAAATTATAAGTTTACAAAAGACGAAAAATACCAAGAGGTAGGTGATTATGAGCATAAAAATATGCAAAATGCGGGCAACAGCAATAGAACCTATCTAAAACCGATTACTGACGAACGAGGTAAATTTCGCCTTATAAGCAATCTGGTAGGCAAATCTATAAAACACAGACAGGTGGTGGCCAAAGTAGGAAATGCTTCGGCAGAAACATCGTTGGCAAAAGATGAAGATTATAATTCGTATAATGATTTTGGAGTTAATTACGAATTGGTAAATTATAATGAAGATGAGGTTAAAAATCTTATTGATTTTTTAAGGCAAAATGCAGATAATCAAGTAGAAATTGTGTTGAAAGGCGAAAAGGATTACTCTTACAAAATTTCTAAAAACAATGTAAAAATAATCCTTGAAACGTATGATTTTGCACAAATCTTAAAAGAGGTTTACAAAAATCAGTCACATAAGACAGAGATGTCTAAGGTTTATAATATACTGACTCTAAGACTATCTAAAACAGTCCCCGCAAAAGAAGTCAATTAAAATTCAACTTTCGGTGCTTGTTTTGCCTCTTTGTCGGCTTCGAAAAAAGGTTTTTTGTTAAAGCCGAAGATGCCTGCAAGTATATTTGTGGGGAAAACTCGAATTTTCTTATTAAATTCGGCAGCAACTTCGTTGTAACGCTGACGTGCTACTTGTATACGGTTTTCGGTGCCTTCGAGCTGTGCCTGCAATTCCAAAAAATTCTGGTTTGCTTTTAGGTCGGGGTATTGTTCGACTGTTACCAAGAGTCTGCTCAGAGCAGAAGACAGTTCCCCTTGTACTGCCTGAAACTCTTGAAGTTTTTCGGGAGTTAGGTCTTTTATGTCAATTTTGGTTTGTGTTGCTGCCGCACGAGCTGCAATTACCTCATTCAAAGTGTTTTTTTCGTGTTCGGCATACCCTTTTACCGTAGCTACCAGATTTCCTATCAGGTCGGAGCGACGTTGATATTGAGTCTCAACATTAGACCACTCTTGTTCTACATTTACCTCCGATTTTACGAGTCCGTTGTAAACGGATACTCCCCAGATTATAAGCATTATTGCTATACCTGCAACAATTAATAAAGATTTACTTTTCATTTTGTTTAGTATTATTTGGTTATAAAAAATATAATATTTCGTCGGCAAAAGTAAGTAAATTTTTTTGAATAGTAATGTCGAATGAAAAATAGTCGGAATAAATAAAAACAATTTTTCCGCTCGCAATAATAGTTTGTGTCAATAAAATATTTTAACTGTAAAATAATATTGTAATAAAAATAAGTTTGTATCTTTGCAAATTGAATATATAATATTTTTTTACCAAAACAAGTCTTTTATTATTAAATGAATGCATCTTTATTTGAAATTATATTTTTTATAGGATTTACGGTTATAATAGCCTCCATACTTATTCTCGACCTTGGAGTGTTTGAGAAAGAAAATAAGGCAGTTACTATGAAAAATGCCGCTATAAGTACTTCTGCATGGGTGTTATTGGCAATGTTGTTTTTTGTTTTTATATATTTTCACGGCGAAAAAATACATGGAGTAAACGACTACGATGCTTTAAATGAAATAGCTCTTAAATACCATAAAGGAACGGATTATAAGGCTATGGGTTTGAGTTATGAAGAAGCACTGCAAAAGTATCGTTCGCAGATGTCGTTGGAATACCTAACAGGTTATCTTATAGAGTACTCTCTGTCGGTAGATAATATTTTTGTGATAATACTAATATTCTCCTCTTTCGGAATAAATCGAAAATTCTACAAAAGAGTATTGATGTGGGGGGTGTTAGGTGCCATAGTGATGCGTTTTATCTTTATATTCCTAAGTTCTGCTCTAATACAGAAATATGAGTGGGTGTTGTATATATTCGGGGCATTTTTGGTATATACGGGTGTAATGATGTTTGTCAGAAGGAATGAAGAAGAGGGGGTAAAGACTACGGATAACGCACTCGTTAAGATGTTGGCTAAATTTATCCCGATATCCAGAGATATAGACGACGATACTTTCTTTAAACGAATAGACGGTAGGCTGCATATGACAATACTTTTTGTCTGTCTTTTGGTAATAGAGTTTTCGGACCTTATTTTTGCTGTCGATTCCATACCGGCCATCTTTTCGGTAACACAAGACCCTTTTGTGGTGTTTTTCTCTAATATATTTGCAATACTCGGTCTTCGCTCACTATTTTTCTTGGTAAGCAATATTATGGATAAGTTCCGCTTTTTGAAGATTGGTCTTGCTGTGCTTCTTACTTTTATTGGTGTAAAAATGCTTACGGTAGAGTGGCTGCACAAAATAGGATTTGAGACATATCACTCTCTTATAATAATAGTTAGCATATTGTTTGTGAGCATAATAAGCTCTGTACTTATCCCCGAAAAAAACAAAGATATAAAAAAAGTATAATATACAGGGATAATATAACTAATAAAGTAGAGTAGTATTAAAGTTGCTGTTCGGCAGTGTCTGCCGATAGAGAAAACCGGAGAAATGCGGGAGCCGTTATTTCTTCGGTTTGTTTTTCCCATATCAAGTGGTTTCGCCGGAGAAATTTTGTCGGAGCAATACGATAATATTATTTGAAGCCCGGTAAAATATATCTGTGATTGTTGTTTTTGTCCCGAATGCGACATTAGAACAAAATTCAGATTGTGGAGGGGAGAGTGCTTAGCACAATTATTGCAGAGTTAGAAAGTTATTATTACTGTTGATTAATATTGCGGTACGGATAAACACCTGTAATAGTCTCATAATATGAGATAAGCACCGCAGTAGAAGAGTGTTTTTTTGTGTCTGTATGACATAATGTTGTAAAACAATGTTTGTTTTCCTTTCGGACGCTAATCAATAATAAGCGAAAAACTACAATATACGTCCAAAATCTGGATTTTATGATGATTTATATTGTCGTGAATAAAGAAAGACAGAGCAGAGTTTAAAAAAAACAAAACAGTTTTTTGCCCATAAATTTCTAAAAAAAACAAATTTTATCCGCATTTGCCTCTCCAAAATACGGATTACATAAAGAAAAAGTAGGTGCATAAACACCTACTCTTTGTTTTTTCGTTTGTTTTTAAATCCTACATATAACCCTGCCAAAACAACTAATACAGAAGTGCTTCCGATAGGAATTTGTTCTCCCGGCTCCGGGTCTCCTCCTGGGTCTCCAAATGCTATTATTTGGTGTCCCGAAGAGTTCCACCCGTTATATTGCGCAAAATCGTCTGCAAAAGGCGAGTATGGATTATTTATAGGAGTGTTGAACGTTTTGTCGTTGTTATATACAGAAAAAGGTTCATCTTGAAACTGTGCTCTTGCCGTAAATGCAAAAACAAGCATCAATAAAGATAATAATATTTTTTTCATGCCAATAAGCTTTTTTAGTAAATATTCTAATTATAATCTATTTAGATATTAAAGTTAATAATTTCATTTATTTTTCTTTCTTAACCTTTTCTAACAATACTGCGTACGACAGTATTGTTAGAGAGGTTTTCGAGCGGAAGACGGGGCTCAAACCCGCGACCCTCAGCTTGGAAGGCTAATGCTCTATCAACTGAGCTACTTCCGCAAAATTTTAGTGGGCAGTGATGGATTCGAACCACCGAAGTCGAAAGACAGCTGAGTTACAGTCAGCCCCATTTGGCCACTCTGGTAACTGCCCAACATTGTATTTGTTGATTTTTTTTTGAGCCTCTTGTCGGATTCGAACCAACGACCCCGAGATTACAAATCACGTGCTCTGGCCAGCTGAGCTAAAGAGGCAATGTTTAATCATTAAATTCAAGTGCAAAGGTACAACTTTTTTTTTAACTGCAAAATATTTTTTTATTTTTTTATGGCTTGTCTGTGTTAATTATATTGTTTTTGTGAGGTCGTGTGCTGTAAATGAGAATGTTAGTCGGTTGGCAAAACCATATCTTTATTAATAGCTTGCTGCCTTTTTATCCGATAAGTGTTTTTTTATGATAATAAAATATAGCTAAATATAAATGAAATAAATATTAATTTTGTACGTTAATAGAATATTATAATGTTTGTTAAGTATTTTATTTAATAGAAAATATAACCAAATATAAAACGATATTTTATCGGTAGAAAATTAATGAAATCGTTGTGGAATTCTAATTTTTTTTAACAAAAATAATCTATTATTTATGCAATCCTACAAAAAAGTACTATTAATGTTGTTGTGTGTGGTTTCGACCAATATGTTTTCTCAAAATAGCGTTGTAGAGCTACCCAAAGAGACTGTTGTATATACAATAAAAGGAGTAGTTGTAGATTCGGTCGGCAATTCGGTGGCTTATCCCACTATTTCGCTAAAAAGAGATAGTGCCGCTTTCGATTATTCGGAACGCTATTCCGGATTGGATAATGGTAAGTTTGAGATAAAATATAAGTCTGCCGATGATATGGTATTTATTAATATCGGAGCTGCTACAAAGATGCCGGAGAGTATAACTCTGTCTTTGGGGGCCAATACTGTGATTGATTTAGGCAAAGTTATGCTCAAAGAGAGCAACGAACTCACAGGTGTGGCGGTGGTTGCATACAAGCCTCTTGTTACCCAAAACATAGACCGTATCAACTATGATGTTGAGGCAGACCCTGAGAGTAAGACCAACACTGTTATGGAGATGTTACGCAAAGTGCCTCTTGTTACTGTTGATCACGATGAAAATATACAGGTAAAAGGGTCGTCGAGTTTCAAGATATATGTCAATGGCAAACCCTCGAATATGGTTGCCAAAAATCCCAAAGAGATATTCAAAAGTATGCCCGCCTCCTCGATAAAACGTATCGAAGTAATTACCGACCCGGGAGCAAAGTACGATGCCGAAGGTGTTTCGGCAATACTTAATGTCGTTACGCAGAGTGCTTTACAAGGCTATCAAGGCAGTGTGCGATTGGGGGCAGGTACTCGTGGCGAAATGAATGCGGGTGGTTATATATCGACAAAAATAGGTAAATTTGGAATATCGGGCAGCTACAACTATCGCCGATACAAAGGTTTGCCCTATCTGTCTGAAAGCAGTTCGGAGAATTACGGCGAAGCTACTCCTTATAAATACTCGTATGCAAAGAGCGAGGGGAGGCATATCAACATCAGTAATTATGGTTCGGTAGAGATTAGCTATGAATTTGATACTCTCAATCTAATGAGTGTGTCGTTTGGTGTGGCGAGTGATAATCGAAAGTCGGAAAGTAGAGGTAGTAGGCTGTTTAGGGATAAAAATAAAAATGTTGTGTCTGCTTACAATACGAGCAGTTCGTCGGGGGGTAACGAAATTTCGTACTATGGCAGTATCGACTATCAGAGGTCGTTTGCCAAGCCCGATCAACTATTGACTTTGTCGTACCATTTTGATGTCGCACCCAACGAACCTATAACGTTTTCGACTCTTGAAGTAGATTCTGCATATCCTAATACGCTTAATACCAAGCCAAAAAATCTTAGGTACAGGAATAGTAATCGAAGCGACGAACACACTTTCCAGATAGACTACACCGAACCGTTTGCCAATAATAAGCACATTGTAGAGGGTGGGGTAAAATATATATTGCGTTATAATGCATCGGACAATGAATATAACAGATACAATCCTATTACAGGCGAATACGACTTGGTCGAACTCGACGACAACGGGAATCCTCGATTGGAGAATGATATGGAGTATTATCAGCATATTTTGGGAGGATACGCCTCCTACTCGTTCAAACTGAAAAACTTTTCGCTCCGTATAGGAGGACGCTTTGAAGGTACATATCAAGATGTCAGGTTTGCAGATATGCCCGAACGTAATTTTAGCGTGCCGTTTTTCGATGTTATACCCTCTATATCGACCAATTGGAAGCCCTCTCCGTCTTCAAGCATACGATTTGGTTACAGCAATGGTATATCTCGCCCGGGTATTTGGCATCTAAATCCTTATATCGACGATAGCAATCCTTATCATATATACTATGGCAATCCGAATTTGAAGTCGGAGCGAAGTCACAGTTTTTCGCTTAGTTATGGTTTGTTTTCGTCGAAATTCAATATGAATATTTCGTCGTACACCTCTATTGTGAACAACTCCATAGAAAACCAAACAACAATAGATGACAAAGGTATAATTCATAGTACTTATGCCAATATAGGCAGATATAATAGTTTTGGAGGGAATCTGTATATTAATTATAATCCTTGGAAATGGTTTCGTTTTTGGGGGCAAAGTTCGGTGGGATATTCTCGATATTTGAACGAAAACAGAACTTCTGCCGGTATTACCATAAACGGATATGGAGGTATTAATGTGCTATTGCCGTGGAAGGTGCGGTTCAGTATCAATGCGGGAGGTTCGCCAAAGTACTATTCGTACCAGATTCAGAGCAACGGCTGGTATTACTATGGTTGTTCGCTATCGCGTAACTTCCTCAAAGGCGACAAACTATCGGTAAGCATTAGTGGCAACAATCTTTTGGAAAAATATCGCATATCTCGTACCAAATCGTGGGTTGAAGGAGTATATGAATCGAACTCAATGTCGAGGTCAATAGCGAGGTCGGTTTCATTGTCGGTGTCGTGGCGTTTTGGGGAGATGAAAGCAGAGATAAAAAAGATAGAGCGAGGCATATCGAACGACGATAAGAAGGTAAGCGACTCAGGCGGTGCCGGTGGAGGCAAATGATTGCCATATTTGAAAATAGGATAGCTGCTGTTGCTATTTGATGATTGTTTATTAACTTTGCCCACTAAATTCTAAAAAATTTAGTATGACAAAACCTAAATATAAACTTGTAATATTCGACCTTGATGGTACATTGATAAATTCGGTTACCGATTTGGCAATAGCTACCAATTATGCATTGCAGTATTTTGGACTGCCTATACATACAGAAGACGAATACCGATATTTTGTCGGTAATGGCGTGAACTTGTTGTTATACAGGGCTTTGCCCGAAGAGTACAAAAACGATGAATGGGTACAAAGAATGCGTGAGATAATGTTGCCATACTATTCCGAACACTGTACGGACAAAACCGCTCCATACAAAGGAATATCGTCACTTTTGAATAGACTTTGTAATTCAAATATAAAAATAGCTGTTGCCTCCAACAAATATCAGGCTGCTACCACAGCAATGGTAAAACACTATTTCCCCGAAATACCTTTTGTGGCTACATTCGGGCAGAGAGACGGAGTGCCTATAAAACCCGATCCTGCGATTGTATCAGAGATATTAAGTATTGCCGATGTAGATATTAAAGAGGTTTTGTATGTCGGCGATACGGCAGTAGATATGCAAACGGCAAATAGGGCAGGAGTAACGGCTGTGGGTGTTACATGGGGGTTTCGCCCGAGAGCCGAACTGGAAGCCGAAAAACCAAGATTCGTCGTGGATACCGTCTCCGAATTGGAAAGAGTTATTTTTGATTGATAAAGAGTCGATTTTATACGATTGGTGTCGATGCTTGAACTGTTTTATATCATACTTGCCATATATACGGTCTTTATTTTGGCTTGTATATTGGCTTGGTTGTGTCATAGGTCGTTTATTGTACAAAAAAACGGCTCGGATATAACTCTGTCTTTAATAGTCTGTTGCAGAAACGAAGAGAGGCGGTTACCCTCTTTGGTTGCCTCCATAGAGTCGCAATTGGGCGAAATAGATGAGGTAATATTTGCTTCCGACCATTCAACGGACTCTACCTTGACCTTGTTGGAAATGTTTGCACGAAAATATCCCAATGTAAAGGTCTTCTCATCTATCGGCAGAGGTAAAAAAAACGCACTTAAAGAGGCTGTAAATAAGGTGCAAAGTCGATATGTGCTTTGTACTGATGCCGATTGTGTAGTGCCTCCTAACTATTTTAGTATGGTAAAAAGTTTTTTATGGCGACATAAACCCGATTTGATGATTGGCGGGCTAAAATATACCGACGACGTAAAATTGTTTGGGAGGTTGCAGGCATTGGAGTTTGCCTCTCTTGCTGCTACTACCGCAGCGACAGCCCTTGCAGGATACCCTATAATGTGCAACGGGGCAAATTTGGCTTTTGACCGCAAAATATGGGATAAGGCACAAAATCATCTTGTAGAGTCCGAAGAGTCGGGCGACGATATGTTTCTGATGCATTTTGTGAAGCGGGTAAAAGGTAAAATAGCTTTTCTGAAACATGCAGAAGGATTTGTAGAGACCTTTGCGGTAGATGGTTTAAAACAGTTTTTCGAACAACGCAAGCGGTGGGCGTCCAAGAGTCGAAGTTATACCGACGGTCAGACCATTTTTGTGGCTTTGCTCGTAGCCGTTGTAAATATATGTATGACAATATCGTTGTTTATGGCTGTTTTCGATATTCGGTTTATATGGCCGTTGGTGTTTAAACTTCTGATTGATAGCTGTTTGTTGTTGCCATTCTTAATTTTTTCAAACCAAGAAAAATTAATAAAACTTATCCCACTCATAGCGATAATTTATCCTTTTTATATTGTATTTACACTGCTGGGCGGAATGTTCGGAAGATTCGACTGGAAAAAATAGTAATTTTACAAAAGCCATTATTTGAAAAAAAATAAAAATACGTATCTTTGTATTTTAATCAAATCGCATATTAAACTGTTATGAAATATTTTAGGTTTGTTCTGATAGTTTTGATACTGGTATCGTGCAAAAACAACAACCATTTTCCCGATTATCCTGTTTTTCTGGAATTTAATATTACAGCCAATGCCCCTGAACTTGCTGCTCTCAATGGGTTCAAAGAGTTTACGAAACAGACTAATGCCAATCAGCGACTTGGTTTGGGCGGGATACTTGTCTTTCACTCCATAGATGATAAATTTTATGCTTTTGATATGGCTTGTACACACGAACAAAAGGCTGACACAAAGGTTCGCTGCGACAATTTGGGAATAGTGGTGTGCGATAGCTGCAAAACCCGGTTTTATGTCGGTGACGGAACGGGATACGTCCAAAAAGGAGTGGCCAAATACCCTCTAAAAAAATATAGCGTGTATTACGATGCTGCTCTGCAAAATATTATAGTAACCAATTGACTATGTGGTATAATAAACGCCTCTTTTGCAGATGAGTTTGATTGATTGTATATTGCTTGTTCCAATAATATTCGGTGTCGTTTATGGGTTTTATCGTGGCTTTTTCAAAGAGTTGGTGCCGGTCGTGTGTATTATTGTGGCACTGTTTGTCTCCCGCTATTTTGGCGAACTTGTAGCAATCGTCTTATCAAAGCTAATCGGCTGTAGTCTTAATGTCGCAAAACCTGTTTCGTTTATATTTATATTTGTCGCTACCATAATAGGCTTAAATATTTTGGCAAATATATTTACAGAGCTTACCGAAATACTCTTCCTCTCTTGGCTGAATAGGCTTCTGGGGGCTTTTCTCGGAGGGGTTAAGTGGTTGATTATATTGAGTGTATTTGTCAATCTTTTGTCTTTTTTTTGTGCAAAAACCTGTGATGACAACGAAAGTCGTATGGCTCATTCGCAGTTTTATAAGCCTATAAAAAACGTTTTGACAAAGGCGATACCGTTATTAAGATTCGACAAATTTACAAACGAGATAAAGCCAAATGTCGAAAACAATAAGAAAACATCTAAAAAACAGAAAATAACAATATGACTTCAAACTTAAAAAATATTGCAGTATTTGCATCGGGCAATGGCTCTAATTTTGAGGCTATTGCCACAGCATGTCTAAATAACGAAATCAGTGGTGCCAGAGTATCGTTGCTGATTTGCGACAAACACCACGCTTTTGCCTTGCAACGGGCTAAAAGGTTGAATATCCCTACATTCGAATTTGACCCTAAAACATTTGGTTCTAAGTCTGAATATGAACATAAAATATTAGAAACTTTACGTGCATATAATATCGACCTTATATGTCTTGCCGGCTATATGCGTATTGTGGGCAGTACGCTTTTGGATGCTTTCCCCAAAAAAATATTGAACATACACCCTTCGCTCTTGCCCTCTTTCAAAGGAGCAATGGCTATTATAGAGGCTTTTGAGTTTGGGGTGAAAGTATTCGGTGTTACGGTACACCTTATAGACGGTGCCATTGACGAAGGTACTATAATTGCTCAAAGAGCATTTGAATATCACGGCGATTCTATTACTGAGATAGAGGCAAAAATACACGAAATCGAGCATAAACTTTACCCTGAGGCGATAAATATCATATTGCCAACAATATAAACAGACGATTTTTTTTACAATAAAATTTTAATAAACATACTATTATGACTATTTTCGATAGGATATCGGACGATATCAAAAAAGCGATGATTGCACAGAATAAAGTAGAACTTTCGGCTTTGAGAAATCTCAAAAAAGAGCTTATCGAGGCAAAGACTTCAAAAGAGGTGTCGGGTAATCTGACGGACGAGATTGCCGTTAGGATTATATCTAAGGCAGTGAAACAGAATAAAGATGCTGCTATGGTATTCAAAGAACAAAATCGTTCGGACTTGGCAGAAGAGTATATTGCACAAGCAGAGGTAATGCAACGATATATGCCTGCTCAAATGTCCGATGCAGAGCTTACATTGGCTATCAAAGAGATAATTCTACATACCGGTGCTTGTTCTTTGAAAGATTTGGGCAAGGTAATGGGAGTAGCCTCTAAGCAACTTGCAGGTAAAGCCGAAGGACGTGCTATTTCGGACAAGGTCAAAGAACTACTCGGTTAATTCGGGGTTTATAATATGTCTGTACATATTTCATTGTTAAATTTGTTTGGATTATTAAACTTTTTCTATCTTTGTAAGTAGTAAACTTTTATAGAAATGCAAGATAAATTCGATAAAATACGTCCGTATTTAAATCACGAAATACAAGCTGTTTTTAATCAGTTGGTGGCTAATAATGAAGTTTTGCAGAGTGCCGGGGCGGTTATGCCGAGCGAACTTATAGAAGATTTTTTGCAGAATTATGAGCAGATATCCGATATAGATACTTTTCAAGAGCGGTATATGCTGCCAATGCTCGAACATCTAAAAGGAATAAAGCAAACCGAAATTACATTCTCGGGGCTTACGAACTACTCTTTTCCGGCTCTATTGCTCTCAAACCATAGAGATATCATTATGGATTCGGCGTTTTTGCAATATGTTTTGGTAACCAACGGTTTTAGAACATCAGAGATAGCAATTGGCAACAATCTTATGGCAAAACCTTGGATAACGGCGGCTATGCGGATAAACAAAAGTTTTATTGTTCGTCGCAATCTTACTAAGGGAGAGCAAATATCTGCATTCGTAGAGCTTTCGAGCTATATAGCCAATACCATTGCTACCAAACGAAATTCGATATGGCTCGCACACCGCGAGGGCAGAGCCAAAGATTCCGACGACCGAACACAGGTGTCGTTACTAAAAATGTTGGCACTAAGTGGAAAAGGTAATTTTATCGAAAATCTTAAGTCTCTAAATATACAACCGCTATCTGTTTCGTATGAGTATGATGCGTGCGATTATCTGAAAGCCAAAGAGTTGCAGCAAAAACGCGATAATCCGAATTTTGAAAAATCCACAACAGACGACGTGCAAAGTATGCAGATAGGAGCCTTGGGTTTTACCTCGGAGATACATTACTCATTTACCCCGATTATAAACGACGAATTGGATAAGATAGCTATGCTCGGACTGCCTCGCAATAAAGAAGTGGAGCTGGTAGCAGAGCTTATCGACAGGCAAATACATAAAGCATACAAAATTTATAAGTCGAATTACATAGCTTACGATACGCTAAATGGCGAAAATTTGCACGAAAGTTTTTATAATTCGGAAGAAAAAACTACCTTTGCAAACTATATTGCGGGTCAAATATCCAAAATAGATTTGGATAATGTTGATAAAGAGTTTTGTACGGAGAAAATTTTGGAAATGTATGCCAATCCGTTGAAGAACAAATTATCTGCTGACCTGCATTAATTTTGTGTGAATAGAGAGAATTTAACTAATTGTAAATTTTATATTAATTAAAAACTAAAAAAGTATTTATGTTTAAGAATCAACCTAAAGGGTTAATCCCGGCGGCACTCGCCAATATGGGAGAACGTTTCGGATTTTACACGATGATGGCTATTTTGACACTGTTTTTGATGTCAAAATTTGGTATGGAAAGAACAGAAGCAGGTGCTTTATATTCCATTTTTTATGGTGCTATATATATATTGGCACTTGTAGGTGGTCTTATAGCAGACCGCATCAGAAACTATAAAGGCACTATTATTGCCGGTCTAATCGTAATGAGTTTGGGATATGTGCTTTTGGCTATGCCTGCTCTTATCACTACCAAATATATTGCTTTGGCTGCTCTTTTGGTAATAGCTTTTGGTAATGGGCTGTTTAAAGGTAACTTACAGGCTTTGGTAGGACAACTTTACGATAATCCCGAATACTCAAGCAAGAGAGACTCAGGGTTCCAAATTTTCTATATGTTTATCAATGTGGGTGGTATGTTTGCTCCTATTGCTGCCACTTCGGTACGCGACTGGTTTGTCAAATCGCAGGGTTTTGCCTACAATCCGGACCTTCCCGAACTATGTCACAGTTTCAATAACGGTACTATGAGTACGGAAGTTTTAAACGGTAGATTTACCGAACTTGCCACACAGGTTTCGGGCGGAGTTACTCCCAATATGGCAACTTTTGCCAACGACTATCTGACAGCATTCAATACCGGTTTTCATTATGCTTTTTCGGTGGCTATCATAGCTATGGTAATATCGTTGGTGATATTTATGATTTACAAAAATATTTTGCCTAATCCGGCATCTAAGAAAGTTGCAGCAAAAGACGATAAAGCTCCTGTATATACCAAAGAGGAAATCAGACAAGACGCAAAAGAAATTAAACAACGCATTATGGCTTTGTTTGCAGTGTTTGCTATTGTTATTTTCTTTTGGTTTTCGTTCCACCAAAACGGACTTACACTTACAATGTTTGCCAAAGACTATACATTGTTGAGAATAGGTAATTTCAGCTTCTCGGCAGAGATATTCCAATCAATCAATCCGTTTATAGTTGTATTCCTTACTCCTTTGGTAATAGCTCTTTTTGCTGCATTGGCAAAACGCGGTAAAGAGCCTTCTACTCCCAAAAAGATTGCTATCGGTATGGGTATAGCTGCATCGGCTTTTGTACTAATGGCAATAGGTTCTATCGGCTTACCTAACCTCAACGAAGTAAAAGAGATGGGAGGTCTGTCTGATGCACAAAGGGTAACACCTTGGTTGTTGTTTGGAACATATTTTATACTTACTGTGGCAGAGTTGTTTATCTCTCCTCTTGGACTGTCGTTTGTGTCGAAAGTGGCACCGACTCATCTTCAAGGTTTGATGCAAGGTTGTTGGCTCGGAGCTACTGCTATCGGCAACTTCTCGTTGTTCCTTGGAGCAATAATGTATGAAAGTATCTCGATGACCGCTACTTGGAGTGTATTTGTCGTAGTGTGTGCCATATCGATGATAGCAATGTTTGCAATGGTAAAATGGCTCGAAAGAGTAGCTAAATAAAAGATATTGCGTTGTTTTAAAAGGGAGTTGGTTTTGCTGACTCCCTTTTTTTGTCATTATAAAATAAACAAACGGGAAAAAGTCGGTTCAATATTGTTGTTTTGACCGATACATCATTTTTAGTATTTTTGTAAAATTATTTATAACAACAGCGTTTGACAATTTTATGATTAATAAAAAGAGTGCTTTGATTATTATATTGCTCTGTACAGTTGGTATGTTATCCGCCCGGACACGGACTAAACAGCAGGTGAGTATGGTAATTGCTGATTTGGATACCAAACAGATTGTAGTAAATAGAAACGGAGCGGTGGAGATGACACCTGCATCTATTACCAAACTTATTACTACGGCTACGGCATTGGAGATATTGGGCGATGATTTTCGATTCAAGACCGATATATTGGTAGATGGCACCGTTAATAAAGGCAAACTCAAAGGCAATCTTATAATAAAGGCGGGTGGCGACCCCGTTTTAGGGTCATCTTATTTTGACGATACCAACTTTCTAAATGATTGGGTTGACGCTATTAAGGCATTTGGTATTAACGAAATACACGGCGATATTGTAGCCGATGTCTCCATTTTTGACAATAATCCGTTGCCCGGAGGTTGGGGAAGTCCCGATGTGGGCAACTACTATGCGGCAGGGATTTATGGCTTATCTTTTTTGGACAACACTTTGGCTGTATATTTTCGGTCGGGCAGAGTAGGCACTAAGCCTCATATTATAGGCACTTTTCCTAAGATAGACGGCTTTAAGATATACAACCACATTACCTCCCAAAGAGGCGTAGGAGATAAAGCCTTTTTTTCGGGCTTACCTTACGAAAATCATCGAAAAGTAGTGGGTTATATAGAGGCAAATACCGATAGTTTTTTAGTAAAAGCCGATATGCCCAATCCGCCTTTGGTACTGCTTAGAGCGTTGAAAGACACACTACAAAAACACAGTGTGCCACAATATGGCAAACTTAAAGTGTCTCATCAAAATACTGCTCGTAATCGTACTTTAATACCTGTTTTTGCATCATATTCCGTACCGTTGTCGGATATAGTGAGTGTTACAAATATCTATTCGAACAATATGATTGCCGAATATCTTTTGAAATACCTTTCGCTTCAAAAACATAAGCAGGGCAGTTTTGTTGGTGGAGTGGAGGTAATCAAAGAGTTTTGGAGAAGGCATAGACTCGACCTTTCGACTCTTAGTATGTACGACGGTAGCGGACTGACGAGTTCTAACAAATTTTCGGCTCTTTTTCTCAACGACCTGCTTGTGTATATGGCAAAAGAGAGTAAATATGCCGATGTCTTTTTTGAGTCGCTGCCGATAGCAGGGGTCAATGGTACAGTGCGTAATTTTTTGAAAAATACGGAGTTGTCCGGAATGGCATATTTGAAGTCGGGTAGTATGGCTAAGGTACAATGTTATGCCGGATATATTATGTATGGCGGTAAAAAATATTCTATAGTAGTGATGGTGAATAACTTTGAAGGCAAACGTAAAGATACTGTGGCTATGATAGAAAAACTTATTGTAGATTCATTCAAAGGGTTATGAAAAATAGTGTTTCCGACTTCCTTGCCCTTGATACGGTCGATTCTACCAACAGGTATCTTGCCGATATGTTGCAAAAAGAGCTGTTGCCAAATGGTTTTTGCGTGTTTAGCGATTTTCAGGAGGCGGGAAGAGGGCAGGCAGGCAATGTGTGGGAGAGCCGAAAGGGACAAAACTTACTGTTTTCTATTCTTTTGCACTCCGAAAAATTTCCTTTGGACAAACAGTTTCTTCTGTCGGAGGTTGTATCTATTGCTATATGTCAATTTTTGGCTAAAAGTAATATATCTGTGAAGATTAAATACCCCAATGATATTTTTTATAAAGACAAGAAGATAGCGGGAATATTGATAGAAAACCGAATAAAAGGTAATAAGATGAAATACTCGATAGTGGGTATAGGGCTTAATGTCAATCAGTTGGAGTTTGGAGCAAATAACTCTCGTACTGCCATTTCTATGCGACAGATAACAGGTATTATATACGACCGCCAATCTCTGTTGTCAAACTTACGAAGTTTGATTGTCGATTTAGTCGAAGATTTTGATGTGGAACATAAAGATTTTTATAAAAAACTGTATTTTGCCAACCTCTATCGTAGAGATGGTTTTTATAAATACGAGACAACAGACGGAGAGGTTTTTGAGGCAAAAATTGTAGATATTGCCGACGACGGTATGCTACAACTCGTTACGGATAAGGGTAACGAACGCAGTTTTTATTTCAAAGAGGTACGGTTTGTGATTTGATTGCGATTTGTACGGGTATAAAAAAAGCCGTCCTCAAAGGGGGCGGCTTGCTTTTCTTCTCGTTAGCCAATTACTTTTGAACGGCAGCAGCAGTAGAATCAACAACAGCAGTAGCAACACTGTCAACAGCAGGAACTACTTCTTCAACAACGGTTTCAACAACTGTTGCAGTAGTGTCTTGGCTTTCTGTTTTAGCGCCTTTGTTTCCACAAGATGCAAATGATACTGCAACGATAGCAGCAACGAATAATACTAATTTTTTCATTTTTACAATTAATTAAAATATTAAATTTATTATTTATAATAGCGACTACAAAAGTAGTACTTTTTTTTTTAATGGCAATATTTTTTTGAAAAAAAGTCTAAAAATTAATTATTATGTGTGTGAAATGTTTATATATACTTGGTTGTAACGTATTGGTGCGTAACAAAAAATAATTGATTTTTTTATCCCCATAGTGTGAGGGTTGCGTTATTTATGTTTTATAATTGGATAGATAAAGGTTTGATTGATAGTTTTTGTGTGTTTTTTTAGAGATAAACTGTTTTTGTATCAATTTTTTTTGTTACCTTTGCACCGCTTTTCGAGAAAAAGCAATTTAGGTTAAATTAATAATTATTTTTATCAAAAAATGGCAACAAAAATTAGATTACAGCGTCACGGACGCAAAGGGTATGCCTATTACCATGTTGTAGTAGCAGATAGCAGATCGCCAAGAGATGGACGCTGCATCGAACGTTTGGGTACATACAACCCCAATACAAACCCTGCTACAATCAATCTTAACTTCGAGCGTGCTTTATATTGGTTGGAAGTTGGAGCACAGCCCACAGACACAGCCAACTCAATACTTAGCAAAGAGGGTGTTTTGTTGAAAAAACATTTGCTTGGAGGTGTAAAAAAAGGTGCTTTTGACATTGCTACTGCCGAAAAAAAGTTTGAGGTTTGGAAAAAAGAGAAAGAAAATGCTCTGAACAAACAGGTCGAGAAGCTTAAATCGGATAAAGCTACCGAAGCTAAAAAGCGTTTAGAAGCAGAGCAAGAAAAGAGTAAAGCCAAGGCAGCTGAAATAGCCAAAAAAATGGCAGAAGCCAAACTTGCCGAACAAGAGGCAGCAGCCGAAACAACATCGGAAGAGACTGCTGAGGCTACCGAACAAGAACAAAATTAAGAAGTTTTAGAAATTTTACTCATTTGCCAACAACGAAGAAGTTTATTCTTCGTTGTTTTTTTGTAATCAATAGTTAGGCTTGATTGGGAGGTGTGGTTTTCCACCGTTGGTGCATCCATACCCATTGTGTGGTATTTTTGCGAATTATCTCCTCTATAATATTTGATTGGATTTGGGTGTTTTCTATCAGGTCGTTTTTCGGATTATCGGTCTTTATTATCGGTAATTCGGGTAGTATAGAGAATTTATATTTTTTTATATCTAATTGTGTCATAGCCATTGGCACAATAGAGGCTTCGGTATCTGCGACAAGCCTCGATGCTCCGAGAGGGGTAAATGTTTTTCTGCCGAAAAAATCCACGAAACAACCCTTTACGTTTGTGTCTTGGTCTATCATAAGTATGAGGCACTTGCCTTCTTTAAGGCTTTGTACGAGTTTTTTGTACGAACCGTCGCGACTAAAATTTACCATACCACGTCTTTTGCGAAACCACACCATAGTTTTTTGTATTAAAAAACTTTTTATGGGTTTGCTCGCTGCCACTGTCTTGTAGCCTAACATTGGCGGAGTAACTGCCGATAATTCCCACGAAGATATATGAGGTATAAGGCAGATTACGCCTTTACCTCTGTCGTATGCTTTTTTTAGGTGTTCTTCGCCCTCTACATCTACTATCTTGAAGTAACGCTTGGGGTTCTTAATATATACAAACGAGAAAAAGTCCAGAAGAGCCGATGCCACATTGGCAAAAACTTTTTTTGCCATACTTTCGACTTCCTGTCGAGAAAGATTTTGGTATGCTTTGGTTATATTGTCCAATGCTGTCTCTCTTGCTTTATGTCCATATTTATAGTAAATCTTGCCGGCGTATTTATCTATTTTTTTGCGTAAGAAACGAGGACAAAGCCATAAAAAAATCATAATAATGGCAAAAAACGGATAAGCTATTAGCAATACCAACTCTCTGCGAAAATTACTTATTTGCCATTTATATATTTTCAGCATTTTTCATTAAGCCGTTTAATATAACATCCATTATTTTTACCCTTCTGTCATTTACGTGACTGGCGACATTGTTGTTCATATAAGGGGCTTCCATACCTTTTAGAGCGTAGAGCATAAACATAGCAGTCCATTGCGACGAGATTGCTTTGAAAGAACCGTCTTCTATGCCTTCGTCTATAATTTGCCGTATCATTTTTATCTCTTTTAGGTCTATCGGGCGACGTGCTTTCTCTACCTCTTGTATGTTTTTGAAAAAATCGGCTTTCAGCGAACCGTTTCTATAAACAACCTCTCTTATTGCTTCGAATCGGGTGAAGATATATACCTCCAACTTTTTGAACGAGGGTATATTCAATGACATTATTTCTTGCAGTTTTTTGACTAATATATCAAGTTCATTCTCGATTACCGCCAGATATACCTCGTCTTTATTATTGAAATATACGTATAATGTACGTCTGCCTTTGCCCGAATGTAAGGCGATATCATTCATTGTAACGTTGTCTTTGCCTTTTTGAGCAAATAGTTCACGAGCTACGTTTATAAACATTGCTCGTGTTATTGCAGTTTTAGACGTTTTCATTTGTGATTTTTTCTGCAAAATTACAAAAAATTACCAAAGGTTGAATCTGTTTTTGCAAAGAAAACAACTTTTGGTATCACAATATCTTGTTTTTAGTTCATATAATGCTTGCGACTGAAATGCGTCATTGCATACTATATTTATCTTTGCAAACTCTTTGGTAATACGATTGTTCTCGGCAGGTATCTGTCTAAGCAATTCGGGAGCAAAGTCTATAAGCTGTCGGCGATTGAATTTTTTGCCGAAAGTATAGATAAACGGTATTGTACTATTGATAAGTAATATGTCTATTGAGGGTTTCGATATATTTTTGGTCTTTATCTCCGATGTGGAGCCGAAACGGTAATGGTTCGTCCAATACTCGGAGGGAGTACATCGGTAATATTTGATAAATGATGAATACGACTGTATTTCTATTATTTGCGAAAATAGTTTGGTCGATTTACAAATAAGATTGGCAAATTGTGCTATCCTTACGGTTGGGAAGTTGGTAGGACGTATCCTAAACTGTTTCCATTGCGATAGCGGTATGGGTGTCAATCCGTATTTTCTTCTTAGATGAGCAAATTCATTTTTTAATAATACAAAGTATTCATCTTCAATGTCTTGTTCTAAAAAGCCTCCCGTGCCAAATAGCAGAGCCTCTATCTGCATTTGATTGTTGCGGTGTTTTGCCAATATTTTTTGAGGTAATCTTTTGGCTAATGACTCGAAGGTGTCGGTATTGGTGCCGAATCCAAAACTACGAGCCGTGGTTATATAAAATGCCTCTTCCCAATCGTTTGATGTCTGATTAAGAAGATTTTCGATAGCAATTACCCTATTTTCGAGTCTTTCTCTCAACAGTTTGTCGAAAACCGAAGTTAAGTCGTTTTTACGATTTTTTATCAGCTTATCCTCACAAGGTATAAAAAACATCTTTTCTAAATCTCGAAACCGCTCTTCTATATGTTTTGGATAATTTATAACTAATTGTGGTACAGTTGTTTGGTTTGCTCGTATCGCCGTATCGTCGTTTTTTAATACAACGTGCAGAATAACAGCATTGTATGCGTGGTCTATGTGATGATTGTGTCTTTTCCAATCGCTTGCACAGGTATGAAACTCAACATTGCCCGCCCATAATGTATCGCCTATTTTTATCTTGGCATTGAATACATCGGCTCCGGCATCGGTATTCATCTGACCGATGTCGATTATATCTATTTTTTGTCCGTCGGTAGTAATCTGTTCGTGCGAAAATAGTTTATTGAACCAAATGTATTGCAAAAATTTTTCTGTCATCATTGAGGTGGCTTTGGGGTATCTATAAAAAATCGATTTCTCTTCTTTGTCGATAGTTGTTTCTCAACTGTTCGAAACTCTTCGGGGCTGCTTTGAGCATATTGGAATCGTGCATTATATCGTAGTTTTGGAGTAATACGTGAGCCAACTCTTCGCCTCGCACCTTGTATCGAAGTTTTGGCGATAGCCCTACTTGGGGTTTGGTCGGAGTAAGCCCGAAAAAATTTGCAACAGCCTCAATACACATTTGTGCGGCATTGGCTTTGCCATCGGCAGAATAGCCTGCTATGTGGGGCGTAGATATAAAAGCGTTGTTTAGTGTCTCGGAGCAAATATTAGGCTCTGACTCCCAACAATCGATGACAAAGCCACTTATTTTTCCATTACGTAAAGCTGTTGTCATCGCCTTTTCGCATACTACACCGCCACGTGCGGCATTTATGATTAGCGGATTATGCTTGCATTGCCCGAAAAAAAACTCATCAGCCAAATGATATGTGGCAAACTTACCTTTGTCGGTCAGAGGCGTGTGAAATGTGATGATATCGCTACGATTGGCTATTTCGGTCAATGATACAAAAGGGTAGTCGTATTGGGTATCTTCCAGAGGCGGGTCGTTTATCAATACGGTCATACCCAAGGCTTTTGCTAATTGTTCTACTGCTTTTCCGACAAAGCCGTATCCTACTATTCCAAGTGTTAATTTGCTATGATTCAGTCTTTTGGTCTTTGCCCAAACAGCTATGGCCGACCCTATGTATTGAGCCACTGATGAGGCATTACAGCCTCGTGCTATAAACGGTTTTATACCGTTGTTGTTACAAAAGTCAATATCTATATGTTCATAACCGGCAGTGGCAGTGGCTATCATTCTGATACTTGTACCGGCGAGCAGTTCGGCGTTGCATTGGGTACGGGTGCGTATTACCAAACATTCGGATTGTTCGATAGTTTGGCGATTGATATCTGATGCCGGCAGATACTCTACCTTACATACTTTGTCGAAAACACCTTGTATAAATGGTATATGTCGGTCGATAATAATTTTCATACAGGACAAAATTTTTGTAAAATTACATTTTTTTTACCACAAAAAACACTATAATAACTTTTTCAATGAATCTAATAGCAATTACTAAATACGGTATTGCATATTTGAGGTTTATTATAATCAATCGGTTAGACGGCCAACCATTAAAAATATTGGTTCAAGATTAGTTAAGTAAAGATTATCTTTGCATAATTAATTGTAGGACAATGAGTAATAAATACTTTTTTCGGGGCAAGATTTCAGAGGAGAAATTTAGAATGATAGTTCGTCTTTTTTGCCTCGATATCGAGGCAAAAAAGACGGCTGAATTGACAAATCTTAATCGTAGTACGGTTAACAATATCTATCGTAAAATACGAGAACGTATATCC
>JBGXXV010000095.1:0-5894 GCA_041814825.1 Bacteroidota bacterium
AAAAGTTAGTCAGGGTTTGGGGCGGATAGCCCCAACCTAAGAGAGAAGAAAATGTGATTGGAGCTTTGGTACGATTGATAATATATTGGACAGTAATGAAATTTTATAAACAAAAAACTGAAATTAAAAAAGCTATCACCCTAAATTTAAAAAAAAACTTTTATCGGACACCAATATTTGAAATTACGTAGTTTTTAAGATTATGGGGTTCGATTTTCATTTAAAATTTATTATCTTTGCACTTTAATTTTAAATTTAATAGTTAAACAGATTGATATGAATAGATTAATTATTTCGTTGTTGTTTGTGTTTTTTGCGAGTAATGTATTTTCTCAAAGACAAAATCAAAGTTATTTGGATTATATTGAAAAGTATAAATCGTTGGCAATAAAAGAACAATACAGACATGGTATCCCCGCCTCTATCACTATGGCACAAGCTATTATAGAATCGAATGCAGGACAAAGTATGCTCGCCGTAAAAGGCAAAAATCATTTCGGGATAAAATGCGGTAACAACTGGACAGGAAAAACCATTCACAAAGACGATGACAATATTAAAGATTGTTTCCGTTCGTACAGTGAAGTTATAGATTCGTACGAAGACCACTCTCTTTTTCTGAAACGCGACCGCTACTCTTCTCTATATGCAATACCTATTAAAGATTATAAAGCGTGGGCAAATGAACTAAAAAGGCTCGGATATGCCACAGACCCCAATTATGCCAATAAGTTGATAAAAATCATCGAAGACTATCAACTCGACAATTTGGTTTATAGCAATTACAGCTCTGATACTCAAACAGCAGACAATACCTATAATAATCACAATACGTCAAACATTGCCGAAGAATACAGCAGTTATAGTACAGATGTCAATGACTTGCTTGTGGCTACCACCAACAATGGCAAAAAGTGTTATAAACTCAAAAAAGATGCTACTATACAAAGGATTGCCAACTCTCTAAACAAAACCAACATAAAAACACTTCTTTATTACAACGATATGTATAAAGATGACGTTTTGAAAGCCGGAACATTTGTATATACCTCAAAAAAACGCAATAAAGCCGATGGTAGATACCGTAGCTATTCGGTAAAAGACGGAGACTCGATGCACTCTATTTCTCAACATTTTGGTATCACTCTAAAAGCTCTTTATAAACTGAATAATATGCCTTATGGCGTAGCTGCCGAAGAGGGAATGATTCTGTTTCTTCAATAATACACATACGGTTATTTAATAATAATTTAATTTTTTGTGTTCGACTAAGATGAAAAAGATACTCATTTTGTCTTTCGTACTATGTTCCATATTTGCCAAGGCTAATATTCAACTATCCGACTCTTCGTACATAAGCCTGCTTACCTGTGAGCCGGCCGAGGCTATTTATGCAAGGTTTTGGCATAGTGCCATTAGAGTATGCGACGAAAAGAATAATATCGATAATGCTTATAATTACGGTATCTTCGATTTTTCGACACCATTTTTTATTCCGAAATTTATAAAAGGGCATACCGATTATATACTCGACGTATATCCAATGGAATTATTTATGTCGTCTTACATTACTCGTCAATCTACTATTTATGAACAGATTTTGAATCTTTCGCAGGACGAAAAACAGGCATTGTTCGACGCTTTGGAGGAGAATTGTCTTCCCGAAAATAGAGTGTATCGTTACAATTTCGTATATGACAATTGTGCCACACGCGATTATAATATTATCAAACGAATATTAGACCAATCGGGACAAACAATGATTATCTCCTATCCGAACAAAAATAAATCGTACAGAGGAGTTTTTGAAGAATTTTTAGGCAGAGACAATTGGCAACGATTCGCTATTGACGTTGTAATCGGGCAAGAAGCCGACTCGCCTATCTCCACCGAAAGTCTTATTGCTTTCCCAAAATACACTATGGATATTATGGCGGTAACAGCTTTGGCAAAAGACACCGTAATAAAACCTCTTGTATTACAGACCAATACCCTTGTAAAATACCCTATCAAAATACCTTCGGAAAAATCTATTTTTCGTCCGACTATCGTATGCTCTCTATTGTTGATAATAGTAGTATTCATATCGTTTTTGTGGTGGAGAAAAAACAGATATCCGGCTTGGCTCGATTTCATTTTATTTTTGGTATGTGGAATAATGGGGTCTGTGGTATTTTACCTTATGTTTATTTCGACACATCCGCTTGTACACCACAACTACAACTTGCTGTGGTTGAACCCATTACAACTTATATTTGCATTTTTGTTGCTTAATAAAAAATGGAGAAAACCTCTCTCTTATTTTGCTATTATTAATGCTTTTGCTACACTTTTGGCTATAATCGTGTTTGTAACGAGGTTTCAGATTATGCACGCTTCGTTTTTGGCTCTTATGGCTATGATGTTGGTACGTTCGCTACTTTTTTATCTGCAAAACATTAACAATAAAAAATAAGATTATTTAATATTTTATGAGAAAAATCCTTTTATTTGTTTTTTTATTAAGCACATTTTCTGTATTTGCCCGGATTAACAACAACAATAAGCCGCGATTAGTGGTTTTTATTACTGTGGATGGGCTCAAAAGCGAACATTTGTCGATACTGTATAACAGGTTTGGCGAAAGTGGTTTCAAACAAATTATCAATAATGGGGTGTATGTGCCAAATGTGAATTTCAACTACATTGCAAAAAACAATATTTCCGACGTGGCTTCTATCTATACCGCTACTACCCCATCTAATAATGGTATAGTAGGCAATCGTATCTTTTCCGATCAGAACAATAATTTTATATCCATTGTTGACGATACCAAATATAATGGCATTTACTCTTCGGTAGGCAGGTCGCCAAAAAATCTTATAACCACCACTTTTACCGACAATCTCAAAATATCAAACCCAAGATCAAAAGTGTTTTCTATAGCTCTTACTCCCGAAAAGGCAATAGTAATGGGCGGACACAATGCCGACGGTGTGGTATGGCTCGACAAAGAGGCCAATATCTCTTCAACCGATTATTATAAAAAAATTCCTATCTGGGCAACCGATTTTAACGAATCGGGCGTTATGAACAACTACCTTCGTAGCAATTGGGTACCGATGTATTCGCTTTACACATACATACACAAACCTTTTTACGAGCTCAATGGCAATTTTTATGTTCCTTCAAAAAACAAAGACCCGTTTGCAAACTTTATATATACGGCATATGCCAATTCGATAGTCAGCGAGCTGGCGGAGAAAGCCATAGTACAAGAAGATTTAGGACAGGATAATTTTACCGATATACTCTGCCTCAATTTTAATGTAAATACTTTTTTTAATAATACTGCCGAGATAAACTCTGCCGAGAAAGAGGATCTCTATTTGAGCCTCGACGATGACTTGAAAATGCTTTTTGGTGTTATTAACGAAAAGATAAAAATGAGCAATACTTTGGTGGTACTTACAGGTACACAGACCGAACCGTTTTCTCAAAAAACATTGACAGACAACAACTTATCAGTTGGCAAATTTGATGGGAAAAGAGTGGTAGCTCTGCTCAACAGTTTCTTGATGGCCAAATACGGGCAGACACGTTGGATTTTGAATTACGCTGAGGGAAATATTTTTTTCAATAATGCCGAAATAGATAAAAAAGGCATTGATAAAGAAAAGTTTAAATATGAAGTAATACGATTTTTGGCGGATATTCAGGGAGTTAGTTTTGTAGCAGCCTACGATGATTTGAAAAAAGCTAACGGCGATATTTCGGACGTTAATGTAAGGCTCAAAAACAGCTTGTTTAGAGGTCGTAGTGGCGATGTAATAATTATTTTGAATGCAGGTTGGAGCGATATGGACACCGACGGCAACGAAAGTCAGATAACATCTACGGCTCTGCAACAGACACCTGTATTTTTTTATGGTTTCAATATGGAAAAATCGACTATCGAACAACGATATTTCGTAACAGATATTGCCCCTACTCTCTGTAATATACTGCAAATACCAAATCCAAATTCATCAATCGGCTGTGCAATCAATCTTTACGACAAACGTTAAAAAAAACAAATATCAGATAATAATTAACTTATAAAATAATAAGATATAGATAATGGCTTCACAGGAAGAGATTTTCAAAAAACTTATTGCTCACTGCAAAGAATACGGTTTTGTATTCCCTTCGAGCGAGATTTATGACGGACTTGCTGCCGTCTATGACTATGGACAGAACGGTGTAGAGCTGAAAAACAATATCAAAAACTATTGGTGGGGAGCTATGACTATGCTTCACGACAACGTGGCAGGTATCGACTCTGCCATCTTTATGCACCCTACCACGTGGAAAGCATCGGGGCATGTCGATGCCTTCAACGACCCGCTTATCGACAACCGCGATAGCAAAAAGCGTTATCGTGCCGACGTACTTATCGAAGAGGCAATGGCAAAGTTCGACGAGAAGATAGCCAAAGAGGTGGACAAAGCCGCCAAACGTTTCGGCGAGAGTTTCGACCGCGAACTTTATATCAAAACCAATCCGCGAGTGGTAGAGTACGCCCAAAAACGCGATGCCCTGCACGAACGTTTTGCCACAGCCATGAACGACAACAACCTTGAAGAGTTACGACAAATCATCATCAACTACGAAGTGGTATGTCCCGTCAGCGGCACCAAAAACTGGACTGACGTTCGCCAGTTTAACCTTATGTTTTCTACCGAGATAGGCTCTGTTGCCGACGGTGCTACGAAGATTTACCTTCGTCCCGAGACGGCACAAGGTATCTTTGTCAATTTCCTAAACGTACAGAAAACAGGCAGAATGAAAATACCGTTCGGTATTGCTCAGATAGGTAAGGCATTCCGCAACGAGATAGTAGCCCGTCAGTTTATCTTCCGTATGCGCGAATTTGAACAGATGGAGATGCAGTTTTTTGTACGTCCTGGCGATGAGATGCAGTGGTTCGAATATTGGAAAGAGTTCCGTATGAGGTGGCATAAAGCTCTTGGGTTGGGCGACCGCAAATATCGTTTCCACGACCACGACAAACTCGCACATTACGCAAATGCAGCCACCGATATAGAGTTCGAGATGCCTTTCGGATTCAAGGAGGTAGAGGGTATTCACAGCCGTACCGACTTCGACCTGTCGCAACACGAACGGCATTCGGGCAAAAATATCAAATATTTCGACCCGGAGCTAAACGAAAGTTATGTGCCTTACGTGGTAGAGACTTCCATAGGTGTCGACAGAATGTTCCTCTCTATAATGGCTGCAAGCTACGAAGAGCAGCCCCTCGAAGGTGGCGACTCACGTGTAGTACTGCACCTCCCGCCTGTATTGGCTCCGAGCAAGGTAGCGATATTGCCGTTGCTCAAAAAAGACGGACTGCCCGAAAAGGCAAAGGAGGTGATGAACTTACTTATGTTCGACTTTAAGACAATATACGACGAAAAAGACAGTATAGGCAAGCGTTATCGCCGTCAAGATGCTGTGGGTACGCCTTTCTGTATCACTATCGACCACCGAACACTCGAAGACCAGACCGTTACCATACGCCACCGCGACACAATGGAGCAGAGCCGTGTCTCTATCTCCGACCTGCACGGTATCATCAACCAAGAGGTAAGTCTGAAAAGCGTATTTCAAAAGTTAATGTAGAAATTGAGGTGTTCGGAAATTGTAGGAGCAAATTGGATTTGCTCCTTTTTTTCATTGTTGTCCGATATATTATCAATAATAACCAAAATACAATTATTGCTGTCCGATAAAAAAAACGACATCAATCTGTAATTTCTTAATAAGCAACCGGATATATGCTTTTGTTGTGAAAGGGGCTTATCTTGCGAGTTTGTCGATTGGGTTATTATGAGGTTTCCTCCGTATTCAGCATTAGAAAAGATGTGAGGCTA
>JBGXXV010000096.1:0-5190 GCA_041814825.1 Bacteroidota bacterium
GCTTGTAAAGAGCCCGTAAATAATGTAGTAGTAACGGGGGTGTCTGTTAGTCCGACGGAGCAGACCATTGCAGTAGGAGGCAGTTTTACGCTTACAGCTACTGTAACACCCGAAAATGCAAAAAACAAATCGGTCAAATGGACTTCGTCTGCCTCCGATATAGCAACGGTGGACGACAACGGTAAAGTAGAGGCACTAAAAGCAGGTACCGTAACCATTACTGCCACTACCGTAGAGGGCAGCAAATCCGCCTCTTGTAAAGTAACAGTTACTGAACAACCTGTCGATGCAACTAAGGTAAATGTATTTTATTTCTACTACCTAAGTAATGCCGATTTGCCCGAAGGGCATAATATGTACGCATTGTCTTTGGTAACTCCGGGCACTCGCGATGAAAGAGGTTTGGCTATAAAAAAAGGTATAGAATACAGATTTGCATTGAGCTCGGGTGCTCCCGATAGTCAAATGAAACCCACAGCAGGCGAATACAACCTGAGTACAGCCGATGACGATTTTTCCAAAATGACTATCTGTCGAAAAAACACTCTGAGTATGGTAAGGATATTTGACGAACAAGATGCTACCGTTGAGGTACGCGGTTTTGTAGAAGGCAAATTTACAGTAGAAGCGAATAAACTGACTTTTCGGGGTAAAGACAGTAAAGGAGAAGAATACAATCTGGTTTTTGAAGGAGAGTATAAGGTATCTGACATAAGCGAACCGAACGCTTGGAAATATGAGCCTACCACATCTACCTCAAAAACGGAAAATTTTACAACGGCAATCTTTACCGACTACAAAAACGATTACTTTGATAATGGCAACCGCTATATTTACGTTAGTATGAGAAACGAAGAAAGACCCCAAGAGTTTATCAGAGGAGGTCTGGGTTTCGTCTTAGACAAAGATGCTACCCAAATACCGGAAGGTACTTATAATGTGTCGGATAGCAAAGAGCCTAATACTCTATGGAAATCCATTGGATGTATTCAAGGTGTTATCAAAGGTTGTGCACTAATATATCAAAAAGCGTTACAGGAGGTGTATTATATAAGTAGCGGTACAGCTATTGTTACGGCAGGCGAAATCAAGTTTACCGGCAAATCTCATTTCGGCAGCGATATAGTTATGAACTTTAAAGGCGATATGCCCGACAAGTGGAAGTTCGAGCCTCGTACTCCGACTACAAAAACAGAAAGTTTTACGGAGGGGACATTTAGAAATTTCAAAGATTTCTTCAATAATAATACAAAAACAATATACGGTTATATGCATAAAAACGACCAGAAAATACAGTCCGTATTGGCATTCATTATCAATAAAGATGCCACAGTATTGCCCGAAGGTTCGTATAATGTATCCGATACCCATACCGAAGGTACTTTGTGGAAGTCTGAGGGGTTGAACAGCCAAAATATAATTACCGGATGTCTGTTGTATTATACCGAAGAACCGCAAGAGATATACTATATAGTTAGCGGTAATGCTGTGGTTGCCGGAGACGAGATTAAGTTCAACGGACAATCGCACTTTGGAAGCACCATAAACATCAATTATAAGGGAGCTATGACTATTACCGAAAACCCTCAAAACGCACGTGCTAATATGATTAAAAGAAAAATAAATTATTAAAAAAAACAGTTAGAGTTTTATGAAAAAAACATTTTATTTAAGTCTGCTTACCATAGCAGCAGTACTATTCGGATTTGTTTCTTGCGAAACACCCCAAGCCAATACTGCGGTAACAAGTGTATCGCTTGATATTAACGAGAAGACCCTAAATATT
Organism: Bacteroidota bacterium; assembly: GCA_041814825.1. Lineage (GTDB taxonomy): Bacteria > Bacteroidota > Bacteroidia > Bacteroidales > Paludibacteraceae > F0058. The sequence goes on from JBGXXV010000096.1 coordinate 1,787, forward strand.
GGCGAAGAGTTTACTCTTACGGCTACCGTAAGCCCTGATGATGCAAGTGACAAATCGGTTAAATGGACTTCGTCTGACGAAACAGTGGCTTCTGTTGACCAAACAGGTAAGGTAAAAGCCCTAAAAGACGGAACGGCAACTATCACGGTAACTACCGATGACGGAGCTAAACAAGCGTCTTGTAAAGTAACAGTAGATGGTTTTAGTGCCGTAACCGAAACAAAAATCGACGTACTAAGTTTTCAGTATTTGGGAGACCATACTTTAGGCGAAGGTTTCCATATGTACAGATTGGATTTGGTGCCGAGCGGAACGGTAAGAATTGAGGACAATGGTAGCTACAGCTTCATTAAAAAGGGGGCAATATTCTCTTTCTATTTAAGCTCGAATGCTCCGGCTAATACCAATACTCTAAAACCGACATTCGGCGATTATACTATCAGTCAAAATTACTCCAAAATGACGTTCGACAAGGAACAATCTTTCCTATGGGAATATGATGATTATGGAGTTTTTGCCGACGAACGTCCGAAATATAAATCCGGCACTATAAATATCGGTGAGAATACAATTACTTTCAAAGGTATAGATGAATTGGACAGAAAGTATAATTTGTCTTTTGCCGGGGACTATACGATACTTGACCTTAGACCGAACGAGTGGGCAGACGAACCCCAAGAACCGACTACGATAAACAAGACTTACTCTTCGGGAGAACTTATTATAGGAGGTGTCATTCCGGGAACAAATACTCGTCACATATTGTTATTAACAAAACCCGATCCGAGCGACCAACTTGTGGCATCGATCGTATTTGTTATATCGGGCGATGCATCGGTACTTACTCCGGGTACATATACGGTATCGGATAGTAGAGAAAAGAATACTATCCTGAAATCAACAGGAAGTCTGGAAACTCATCAGGGAAAGAAATATGCCAACTCGTTCGTAGGAACCAGCGACGGCGAATACTATTACAAATCGCCTATGTATTTCATAGACAGAGGTACAGCAGTAGTTACGACAGATAAAATAACATTTAATCTGGTTTCTCACTTTGGCAGTACTATAAATATTACTTACGACGGAGATATGGAGCCAAGACCAAAATAAACTTATGGGCAAAATATTAATTGTTAAACAATTATATTAGATGTATAGATAAAAATACCTTTAAAATTTTTTAAGGGTATTTTTATTTGCTTCAAACATATCTCGGTAAGGAAAATTTTTACTACTTTTGTCTTTCGATATGAGAAAATTCACAAAAAAGATTGTATTGGAAAATGGAGCCGAGTTCTACGGCTATGGATTTGGGGCGAACAGAGAAGCCATAAACGAAATAGTGTTCAATACTTCAATGGTTGGCTACCAAGAGTTGATTTCCGATTCTTCATACGCCGACCAGATGGTGGTAATGACTTATCCTTTGATAGGCAATTACGGTATTACCGAAGAAGATTATGAGACCAAATTCCCTACGATAGGAGGTCTCATTGTAAGAGAGTATAACGATATTCCTTCCAATTTTCGTTATACAAAGACTCTCTCCGAAGTCCTCGAAGAACACGATATTCCTGCCATTTACGGAGTAGATACTCGTAAGATAACCAGGATTATCCGTTCGGAAGGGTCGCAAAAAGTAATTATTACCGACCCGGATACACCTAATCATATTGCTTTGGAAAAGATAAAGGATTATAGTTACCCTACCGATATGGTAGCACGTGTCAGCTGCAAAAAGAGATGGTTTTCGCGTACGGCCAATCACAAATATGATATAGTAGCCATCGACTGCGGTATCAAGTACAATATCATTAGATTGATGAATCAAAAAGGATGTAATGTAACGATTGTACCATATAATACTTCTATAGAAGAGATACTTGCGTTCAATCCGGACGGTATATTTTTGTCTAACGGTCCGGGCGACCCTGCTTATGTTACGCATGTAATAGATTTGATAAAAAAGATACGCGGCAAGATACCAATGTTTGGGATATGTCTTGGCTTACAAATGATAAGTCTTGCTTATGGAGCCAAGAGTTATAAAATGAAGTTCGGACATAGAGGAGGCAACCACCCCGTAAAAGATTTGCAGACAGGCAAAATCCATATAACAAGCCAAAATCACAGCTACGCAATAGATGCAAACTCTCTCAAAGGGACAGGGTTGGAGATAACTCATATCAATCTTTTGGATAATACCACCGAAGGTATTGAAAGTAAAGAAGATAAGGTTTTTGCAGTGCAATATCACCCCGAGTCGGCACCGGGTCCGCAAGATAGCATATATCTGTTTGATAGATTTATTGATATGATTAAGAATGACAAATAATATTTGTCAATTCAAAATAGCCAATAAATTTACAAAATTTAGGAAAAACTAATGGGGACTAATAAAAAGTCTCCATTAGTTTATATTGCTATCCGATAAAAAAACCAACATCAATATGTAATGCCTTAATATACTCAAAGATATATGCTTTTGTTATGAAAGGAGCTTATCTTGCGAGTTTGTCTATCGAGTTATTATGAGGTTTTCCCTATATTCCGCATTAGAAAAGATGTGGGTCGAGCCGAAAGCATGCCGCAATTCTTTTTTGGCTTACGTTTTTTCTTTGTAAGAAAAAAGGTAAGTCGGGTTTGGGGCGTATAGCCCCAACCTAAGAGAGAAAAAAACGTGATTGGAGCTTTGGGACGATTGATAATATATTGGATAGTAGTGAAATTTTGTAGGCAAAAAACTGAAATTCAAAAATTTATCGCCCTAATTTTTATCAAAAAAAAACTTTTATCGGACAGCAATAAAAATGATTACTTTTGGGCATTGTTTGATTGCGTTTTGGTGGGACAAAGCAAAATTAAACAAAAGGGCTGAACTTCTATATGAAATCAGCCCTGTTTTTTTACCAAAACAAAAAAATTTTATCGGACAGCAATAATTGTTTTATAATGTCTTAATATACAGATAGAAATATGTCTTGGGATAATACCTGTATCGGACAACAACGATTGTTTTATTATATGTCGTATGACCGGTGTTTGTAGTATTGAAAAACAGAAAGTTGCTTAAAAAAAATCAAACAACTTTCTGCAACCAATTAAACTTTAAATAACTATCTTTATTTTCTCTGTTCCATCTCTTCCGCTGTACGCACACGGAAACGGTCTTTGTCGGGCTCAACAAACTCTTTTCGATTGTACCATTCCGGATAGCCCGGGCGCGTAATTTTTTGAGGAATATGTTTGTCGTTTTGTAGATAGTTGCCTTTTTCATCAGTACCTTTCACTACTCCGTCAAGATATTTTACCATAAATCTTTCGCCTGTTTTACGCCATTCTTCGGTAGCATTCTCTGCCTGATTGAGCGAATAATCTGTCAAAATACCCGTAACCGAAGA
>JBGXXV010000097.1:0-18499 GCA_041814825.1 Bacteroidota bacterium
CTATAAACCACCCTATTACAAAAGGTAATAGTACACCGGAGAGATTTTTAATAAGCAAAAAGATGCCTATTATTACCAAAATCCTTATTACGAGCCTTACTGTGCTGTCGAGAGTATATTGTTGGTTTTTCATAAAAAATAATATTTGATGTTTTACAAAAATACAATGTTTTTTTCAATCGGAGCGTTTTTGTTTTTTATCACAATCAACATCACAAACATCAGCAGTCCGTTTATCAAAAGAAGTTCGTAGCCGAATTTGTAATCGAACCAATAACGAAAACCAATAGCGATAAGATAGGTCAATATTGGCGAAAGTATAGCTGTGATTGGTAATAAACGGTCACGAATCTGCCATTTGGTAAAAAGTCCGAAAGCAAATAAACCCAGTAGAGGCCCATAAGCATAACCTACAATAGTGTAAATCGTATCCAAGAGGTTTTTGTTTTTAATGTTGTCGAATAATAGAACTATGATTATAAATGCCACACATACACAAAAATATACTAATTTTCTTATAAAAATATTATTATCGTCTTTTTTAAGTATATCCACAAAAAAGATAGTGGCAATGCTTGTCATTGCCGAATCGGCAGAGTTAAACGTAGCGGCTATTATCCCTACCACAAACATAATGGAGACGAGCGGAGCAAAATATTCGGAGGCAAACATAGGAACCATATTGTTTAGGTTGTCGGGTAGGGCGATACCGTTGTCTGTTGCATAAATAATCATAAGTGCACCCAGAGAAAGTAATAGTAAATTGAAAGGGATAAAACAAATTCCGTAAGAGAGCATATTTTTTTGTGCTTCTTTAAGACTTCGGCAAGAAAGAGTCGTTTGCATCATATCTTGCGATAGCCCTGTCATAACTATAACAATAAATATACCGCTAAAAAACTGTTTGAAAAAGTTTTTGTCGCTCACAAAATCATTAAATATAAAAGTTTGGCTTAGGTTGCTCAATTTGATGACCTTTATTGTCTCCAAAAACGAAAAGTCTAATAAACCTATAATATTTATCAACATTAAAATAATGGTAATAAAAAGGACTAACGATTGTAAAGCATCTGTAAATACTATTGTCTTGATACCTCCACGAAAAGTATATAACCAAATCATTGTAACACATATTACTACCGTAAGCCAAATGGGAATACCCCAAGAAGCAAACAAAAATTGTTGCAATACCAAAGTGGCAACATATAATTTGGATGCTGATGTTATTATTTTTGATACTATAAAAAAGTAGGCACCCGTCTTGTGTGTATCAGACCCAAATCTGCTTTGCAAATAACCATAAATCGAAGTAAGGTTGTTTTTGTAAAATATAGGCAACAGTATTTTGGCTACAACGACATAACCGACCACAAACCCTAAACACATTTGCAAATAGGTAAAACCCGCACTATTTACCATAGCTGGGACAGCTACAAGCGATATGCCCGAAACCGAAGAACCAATCATACCGAAAGCCACCAGATACCATTTGGATTTTCGCGATGCTACAAAAAAATCATTATTGCTTTGATTGTTTTTCGAAGTAAAAAACGAGAATATCATCAAAATAACAAAATAGGTTATTATAATTAGCACTACGGTAATAGGAGTCATTGGATGTTTGGATTGTGATAAAAAATATTTTTTATGAAGCGAACTGTTTTTTTTACAAAAGTAAATAAAAAAATATACTGCAAATAATTTAAATTGTATTAATTTTGCACCCAAAAAAATATATTTATAAACAATGAAGAAAATATTGGTTTTGGGAGCAGGCGGGCAGATTGGCTCTGAGCTTACAATGAAATTGAGAGAGGTTTATGGTAACAGTAATGTGGTGGCTACCGATTTGGTGCCCGAACGTCTGACCAATGACATAAAAGAAAGCGGTCCGTGTCTTCCGTGTGATGCGACAGATATCAAGCAAATAGCTAAAATTGTTTCCGATTATGATATCGACAGTATCTACAATCTGGTGGCGATACTTTCGGCTACTGCCGAAAAAAATCCTATGTTGGGTTGGAATATCGGTATGGGAGCCTTGTTGAATTGCTTGGAAGTCGCTCGCGAATATAAAGCCGCATTATTTACGCCATCGTCTATTGGAGCTTTCGGACCGAATACACCATTGGACAACACTCCGCAAGATACGATTCAACGCCCCAAAACAATATATGGTGTAACCAAAGTCGCCGGCGAATTGCTTTCGGATTACTATTACGAACGTTTTGGGGTCGATACGCGTTCATTGCGTTTTCCGGGGTTAATATCGAACGTTTGCCCTCCCGGAGGTGGTACTACCGATTATGCAGTAGATATATATTATGCCGCAGTGAGAGGCGAAAACTTCGAATGTCCGCTCAAAAAAGGCACATTGCTTGATATGATGTATATGCCCGATGCAATCGAGGCTGCAATAAATATTATGGAGGCAGACCCGTCGAAACTTATTCACAGAAATTCGTTTAATGTTACTGCTATGCACTTCGACCCGGAGGCAATATATGCAGAAATCCGCAAGCATAAACCGAATTTTGTGATGACGTACAAACACGACGAGCTGAAACAAAAAATAGCAGACTCTTGGCCTAATTATATGGACGATTCTTGTGCAAGAGCAGAATGGGGCTTCAGTCCGAAATATGATTTGGCAAAAATGACGGTTGATATGTTGGATAAACTTGCAAAAAGACTTTTGAAATAAAAAAAACAAAAAAATATTTTGTAATTCAAAAAAAAGTATTACCTTTGCAATCTCAAAAAAAGACCAAAATGGTGTGGTAGTTCAGCTGGTTAGAATACCTGCCTGTCACGCAGGGGGTCGCGGGTTCGAGTCCCGTCCATACCGCAAACAAGGGTGTAAATCAAGCAGTTGTGAGATTTGCACCCTTGTTGCATACACAAAAGCCGGGTGGACGTTAGTTATCTTTTAGAAATTTCAAATACAAAATCGGATAATTCTTTTCCACGTATTTATCCGAACGTTATACAATACTAAATTTCGCTTTTTCATACAAGTCGAAATCTTGTGCTTTTTTTCTTTTGCATCTCATCATTTGCTTTTTTGTAGCCACATCAATCGGTCTAAATATCGAAAATAGTTTTACTTAGCTAATATTTAACCATAATTTTTTTATCCTACAATTCAATATGCTTCGAATTATAGTTGAGTTTAGTTTGTTTCACACAAAAGATTCAATTGCCGAAATGTTCGCACCACTCCGTAAGGTGGCACTCCTCACATTTTGGCTTACGAGCCAGACAAACATAGCGACCGTGCAGTATAAGCCAATGGTGGGCGTGAGCAATGTGTTGTTTGGGTATATTGTTGGTCAAATCGGTTTCCACTTGCAGTGGGTTTTTGCCCTTTGACAATCCAAGTCGTCGAGCTACGCGAAAGACGTGTGTATCTACTGCCATTTTGGGTTGTGAGTAGAGTACAGAAGCTATCACGTTGGCAGTCTTGCGTCCTACTCCCGCAAGTTTTTGCATCTCGTCGGTAGATTCGGGGACACGCCCTCCGTAATTGTCAATCAAACTACGCGACATATCCACAAGATAACGCGATTTGCTGTTTGGGTACGAAATTGATTTTATCAACTCAAAAACTTCCTCGTATGTTGCCCTTGACATCGACTTAGCATCGGGATACTTAGCAAACAGCGTCGGCGTAACTATATTAACACGCTTGTCGGTACATTGAGCCGATAGGATAACTGCTACAAGAAGCTGAAAATCATTTTTGTACGACAATTCCGTCTCTTGTGTTCCCTTATTTTTTATAAACCAATCAATGATATGTTTATAACGCTGTTTTAGAGTTAGTCTTGTCATCAATAGTTATCTCTGTTTTAAAATATTAAGGCTTATTGTCTCCATTGTTTGGCAACAATAAGCCGATGTACTATCCTAATTTCGGAGTTATTATCTATGAAAAAAATCAGAATGTAGCAAACGAACTCTTTACCTTTCGGTTGTACTCATCGACTATCTGCATCAGGGCATCTTTTGCCGACGGCAGGTCTTTGAGCAATGATGCTATCTGCCCTATTTCGAGTTCGCCCTCTACCAAGTCGCCTTCGAATATGCCGCGTTTGGCTCTGCCTCTGCCGAGTATCTCTCGCATCTCGTCGGCTGATGCTCCACGGTCTTCGGCAGCCTTTACGCGGTCGAAAAACTCGTTTTTAATCAGTCGTGTGGCTCCTATCTTTTTCAGAGCAAGCATTGTATCGCCCTCTTTTAGAGTCATACACAGTTGTTTGAACTCTTCGCTTGCCGAACTCTCTTGTGTGAGGGCAAACCGTGTGCCTACCTGTACACCCTCGGCTCCAAGAGCAAATGCTGCCAACATAGCTCCGCCTGTGGCTATGCCGCCTGCGGCTATCAGAGGTATATCGACAACTTGTCTGACGTGCGGTATCAGCACCATTGTAGTGGTCTCCTCCGCTCCGTTGTGTCCGCCGGCTTCGAATCCTTCGGCTACTACGGCATCTACGCCGGCTTCTTGGCATTTGAGAGCAAATTTACTGCTCGATACCACGTGAGCCACCTTTATCCCCTCGTTTTGAAGTGTCTTTGTCCACGTTTTGGGGTTGCCCGCCGAGGTAAATACTACCGGCACATTCTCCTCTATTATTATCTTCATTATCGCCTCTATATCGGGGTATAGCAACGGTACATTGACCCCGAAAGGTTTTTTAGTGGCGTTTTTGCATTTCACTATATGCTCTCGCAATACTTCGGGGTACATACTACCAGCTCCTATCAAGCCAAGTCCGCCTGCTTCGCTGACAGCCGAGGCAAGCCTCCAACCACCACACCAGACCATTCCGCCCAAAACAATAGGGTATTGTATTCCAAAAAGCTCTGTTACTCTGTTTTTCATCTGTTGTTTTTAAGTTTTTTAGCGAAGCAAAAATTGAAACTTATTGGTATTTTTCAAGGCAATACCCGTACCGCGTGCCACAGCTCTTAGAGGGTCTTCTGCTACGTGAAAGGGTATTTGTATTTTGTCATAGAACCTTTTTGCCAAACCTCTAAGCAAAGCACCACCGCCAGCCAGATAGATGCCATTGTGTACAATATCTGCGTACAATTCGGGCGGAGTAGCTTCCAATGCCGATAATATGGCGGTCTCTATACGGGAGATAGATTTGTCGAGACAATGAGCTATCTCCGAATATGTAACGGGAGTTTCCATAGGCAGAGCCGAAGAGCGATTGGGACCGTGAATGATGTATGTATCGGGTTCTTCATCTTTGGGTAACGAGGTCATTGCCGCACCGACATTTATTTTTATCTGTTCGGCAGTTTTTTCGCCCACCTTCATATTGTATTGGCGGCTCATATACTCCATAATATCGGCAGTAAATTCGTCTCCGGCTATCTTCAACGAGCGGTCGGCTACCAAACCGCCCAATGAAATAACGGCTATTTCGGTAGTACCACCTCCGATATCAACGACCATATTGCCTTCGGGGGCTTCTATATCCAGACCGATACCTAAGGCAGCAGCCATAGGTTCGAATAGAAGAAATATCTCCTGACCGCCTGCTTGTTCGGCAGAGTCTTTTACCGCACGAATCTCCACTTCGGTAGAGCCCGAAGGGATACCTATAACCATTTTAAGACTTGGTTTAAACAGAGAGCCTCTACGTTTAGGTATCATCTTAATCATACCGCGTATCATAAGTTCGGCAGCACGAAAATCTGCAATTACGCCATCTTTGAGCGGGCGAATGGTTTTTATTCTGTCGTGAGTGCGTTCGTGCATTTTACGAGCCTCCTCTCCGATGGCTACCAGTTTTTCGGTCCTTGTATCTATGGCAATTATAGACGGCTGGTCGACTACAATACGTCCGTTACTTGTAATAACTGTATTGGCTGTGCCTAAATCTATTGCAATTTCTTGGGTTAAAGAAGGAAATAGTCCCATTTTCTTGAATTATTGAGTTTTTATTTTTTTTATTAAAAATAATGCTTTATGTGTATCAAACACATTATAATTTGCAAAGTTATAAAATTATTTTAATACTAAATTCAGTTTTTATTCTAAAAAAATGTTATTTTTGCAAATAATAAAATCTTGTAAAAATGCAGTTAAAAGAAATTAAAATATCTTATCGGTCTGCCGAAATCGGTGATTTTGACGAACAATTACAAAGATTGATTGAAAAAGCCAAGCAGCAAACAGAGTTGTCGTATGCTCCATACTCCAATTTTAGTGTAGGTGCAGCAGTATTACTCGAAGACGGCACAATAGTATGCGGCAATAATCAGGAGAATATAGCTTATCCTTCGGGATTGTGTGCCGAACGCACGGCAATGTTTTATACTAATTCGCAATATCCTGATATTAAGCCTATTGCGATAGCTGTTGCCGCCAAAAACGACAAAGTTTTTTTGGAAAAACCTATTTGCCCTTGTGGTGCATGCCGACAATCGCTTTTGGAGACGGAGCTAAGATACAAATCGCCGATAAAGACAATATTATACGGCACAAAAAATATTTATGTGATAAACAGTATTGCAGATATGTTGCCTTTTGCTTTTATATCTTTCGATTGATAGGCGACATAAGTTTATATAGTTTGTTTAACAACTTAAAAAAAACAAAAAAAAGAAGTGAAAAAGAAGCAGTATCAACTTGAATTTCTACTTAAAGGCAGTTCGTTTTCGGCTCTGTGGGATATGATATCTACCCCCGAAGGGCTCGAAAAATGGTTTGCAGACAGAGCAGAGGCAATAGATGACAACGCTATTTGCTTCGAATGGGATACACAACACCAGGTTGCCAACATTAAAAATATCAAACTCAACGAGTATGCACGATTTCATTGGGCAGACTCGCCCGAAAAGCATTACTTCGAGTTTAGAATAGCCAAAAATGAGTTGACCAACGAACTTACGTTAATAATAACCGACTTCGCTTACCCAAGTGATATGGACGACGAAAAGCAACTTTGGGACAGTAATGTAAGCACTCTGTGTCGTATATTGGGCGTGTAAAAAGTTTTATTGTGGCAAGAATAAAAAGTGATTTTTGTAAATGATAGATACACATTCGCATATATACGATGAGGTATTCGATGCCGACCGCCCGCAGGTGGTGGCAGAAGCCATAGCGTCGGGAGTCGAACGTGTGGTTTTGGCAAATGTCGATAGCTCGACCATTGCACAGCTCGACGCTACGTATGAGCAGTTTCCGCACTTTTGTTTGTCGGCTATGGGGCTTCATCCTACAAGTGTAAAAGAAAATTATGTTGCTGAATTGGAGATTGTCAAAAGACAGCTCGAAAGAAAGAAATATGTCGCCATTGGCGAGATTGGACTTGACCTCTATTGGGATAAAACCTACCTTGTCGAACAACAAAGGGCGTTTAAAGAGCAGATGCAATGGGCAGTGGATATGGATTTACCCGTAATCATACACGTCCGCAAGGCGTTTGCGGAGGTTTTCGAGATACTTCGTGCCTTTGGCAATCGTCCTCCGCGAGGTGTGTTTCACTGCTTTTCGGGTGGAGTGCAAGAGGCTCTTTATGTAACACGACTCGGTTTTATGCTCGGCATAGGCGGAGTAGTTACCTACAAAAACAGTAATTTGGCGGAGGTAATACGCTGTGTGGGGATTGACAAAATTCTGCTCGAAACCGATGCTCCCTATCTGTCGCCGGTGCCGTTTAGGGGCAAACGCAACGAGCCGAAATATATGTCCCATATACTGACGAAGACAGCCGAAGTGATGGGGTTGTCGGATGAGAGAGTTGACGAAATAACTACAAATTCTGCCAAAGAGCTTTTGGGTATTGGATAATTTTTATTACTTTTGCAACTCGTTTCACGGACGATACAAACGGAAAGATGCTCGAGTGGTTGAAGAGGCACGCCTGGAAAGCGTGTAAGCGTCAAAAGCGCTTCACGGGTTCGAATCCCGTTCTTTCCGCTTTTTTGTTAACTAAAATAATTGATTGAATATGAAAAAAAGATTACTCCTGTTTTTCACATTTTCCCTGTTTTATTTTACTAATATTTGTGCTCAAGGGAATTTAACTTTTTTGTATGATGAATCCGGTAACTGTATAAAAAAATACCTTACCGTAGTATTAAAATCACCATTAGGTAACGATTCTATACCCGAATCTAATATTTCCCAGATGGATAATATCGGTGATATGCAAATTACCGTTTATCCAAATCCTACCGAAGGAGTTTTGAGAGTAACTATAAATGGTGTTACGGATAACAGTTTTCTTTTCACTGTTATTGATATGGGAGGTAGAGTGCTACAAAGATTCAAATCTTATAGCGTTGAAACAGCGGTTGATATGACTTCATATTTAAAGGGTGTTTATATCTTGAAGATTGTAGCCGGAGGCAAAAGTTCGGTTTTTAGAATAATAAAAAAATAGGTTGAAATATGAAAAACAGAATTATATTATTTGTATTAGCCATTTGTATAACAACAGCATCGCTGTATGGACAACAAACATCTTCGGCATCTCATCTGCCCGTAATGGATTTAAATAATCCTATCGTTTCGGCAATGCCATCGAATGTTGATGTAACTCCTATGGGTGCAGCCAGTTATAGTATCCCTATACAGGTACCTCCGGGTACAAATGGATTTCAGCCGAATATAGCTATTTCTTATAACTCACAAGCCGGATTGGGAGCTATGGGTATAGGGTGGAATATATCGGGAGTGTCGCAAATAGAGAGAGGTGGCAAAAATTTCTATCATGACGGACCAAAGGTAGAAAAGAACCATATTACTTTCACTGATGAAGATCAGCTTTATCTTGATGGACAACGCCTAATATTGCTTAGTGGCAAACACCTGCAATTGGGAGCAGTATATGGTTTTGAGGTCGAAAATTATGCCAGAGTAACTATAAAACAGATAGATTTTCAACAAAGCGGATATATCAATAGTTTATATCTTGAACTTAAAACCAAAGAGGGGGCGATAATTCAATATGGAGTAGGAAATTCGCAATTGTGGCAACCCTCCTTGAATATAAATAATACTAGCCTTAGTCATAATACATTGTGTTGGAAAATAAGTAAGTCTATAGATGTTAATGGTAATGTAATCAATTATGAGTATTCAAAATATGGCAGAACTCTACAAAGAATAACCTACGCCAATGGAGCAAATACTATAGAATTTGAATATATACCAAACGATAAAAATCCACAAAAAAAATATATAAAAGATTTCTTGTTTGTTAATGATTCTCTTTTGTCTTCGGTACGGATTAAACAAGGAGGAGTTTTTGTAGACAAATATATGTTTAACTATGAGGTATCAAATACTTTTAATAGACTTGTGTCTATAGATTATTATACATATAATACTCCTTTAGTTGTAAATCCCAAGCCTGAGATAGACATTACAAAACTGGATACTCCTATTTCCTCTCCTATAATTGTAACGGAAAATTCTGTACTGCTCAGTACCACACATGTTAGTTGGGGCAAAGAAGCAACTCTACAAAGCGTAGATGTCGAATCCGGTTTTGTTCCGGACTATGACCGTATGTATATCGGCGATATTGACGGCGATGGAAGTAAAGATTATGTGTTTTTGAATTATAATGATAAGAGCGACGGATTATACGATAATTATTTGAGTATATTATATAAAAGAGATGGTTCTGTACAAAAAATACCTTTTGATAGGTATGGACGTAAAAAACCTATAGTTTTAATACAAGACATTGATTTAGATGGACAAGAAGAAGTAGTATTAATATATGAAAAAGGTTATTTGCATTTACCTTATATTTCGGATGGAATAATTGATGACGATTTTTCAGAAAATCCGGATAAGTACGTTTCTTACGAAAAACATTTAAAATTATTTGCTTATAACAAGCAGATTAAAAAAATAGAGGAAAAACAAGATCTTAAACTTACTGATTTTGGGGAAACAACATCTCCTTATTATCTCAATTATAATATAGTATCGGCTTTTTTTAGTTATGTTGATGATGATATTTACCCTGACTTAAGGATATTAATAGATAAAGAATCGGATAAAAGACCCAATGCCCTTTATATGGGTGAATATGTTTTTAGCTCAGGAATATTAAAGCCTCTTTGCATAACACCGTTCGAGACAGTAATATATGTCCGTGTGGAAGAAAATACTAATTGGAATAAGAGTGTATTGGGAGATTTTGACAGTAATGGCATATTAGATTTATTAAATTGTAAAAGTGGAGATTCGTTTTTAGATAATATGTTAAATTATTCCAATAAGTTTCATATAGTAGAATCTGGCTCTTGGCGTGTGTGGCGAATCGGCAATGAAGCGAGTAGTATTGGTAACGATTGGATCGAAAAAGCCGCCCCTTATGCAATCGACATAAATTCGGATAATCGCACCGATTTACTTATACAATATCATGAAAAGGACAATCATAGTTGGAAGATACTAAAAAGCAATGGTTTATATAGTTCTCCGAATATGGAGAGTGTAGATCTTATAGAAGCCGTTATGACTATTGAAGCGGATAACGATTATAAACTGCCTATAGACTATAACGGTGATGGACTTATGGATTTCGTTGTTGTCGACGAATGTCATGACCCTATAAATAAAAAAGAACGTCGTTTTTCTAATACCAAATGGTGGTTCTATAAAAATGATAATGGCAAGTTGGTACAGGATAAAGTTTTTATCACTAATTACGAAATATCATATAAAAGCCATGAAGAACGACATCCTGTAGTTGCAGATATTAATAATGACGGAGTTGATGATGTAGTTTATTACGAAAACGGTCGATTGAAGGCATTTACTATGTATGGTGCCAATAAGACAAATCTTGTAAATAGTATTACAGACGGAGTAGGGCGTACATACCAATTCGACTATAAATATTATAACACCTTAGGATTTAAAGAAAATACAGAACTTCAATATGCTGGCGATTTTAAGATATTCAAAAGACCGTTCACTGTAGTTGCCTCAATAAACTGGAATGGTAAACCACAAATTGAATACTCTTATGGCAAAATGTTGTATAATGTAACAAGGGGGCTTCTCGGTTTTGATAAAATATCCAGATGTGAGATATATCGTAATACAAAAATATATAGTAATACACAACATAGTCTTCCCGGTATATTTAATATTCGTTGTACAGAGATGTTTTTTGAACCTGTGGGTAGGAATAAATATTTCAATATGATGCTTAGAGAAAAGAGCGTTTATAACTCAATTAACTCTTATAGTAATGATGACAGACAGTTAGAAAGTACTACCAAATATACCAACACCAATATTGAGATAGATAGATTACGTTATATACCTGTTACTACAAAAGAGGTTTACTATGACGCTCTTACCGGACAAAGCAAAACCGTAAACCATACTTACGAAACTAATAAAGTACGACAAAAAGGCAACTTGCTTCGGACTATTGTAATAACTGGAAAAAACTCTCAGAAGACAGAGTATTCTGATTTTGTACCTAATGTTAATGGTATAGTGGACTTTTTACCTAAGACCAAAACTGTTACTTACTCTAACGGAGATATTCAGAATAATATTGTATATAAAACTCGTTACCAATATAACAATAAATATCAAATTGTTAATAGTGTAGAGTTTGCTGATAAACCGGAAAACATATCAACGGTTTTCGATTATTATCCCTCGGGTAATCTAAGACAAAAAACAGTCTCTGTACCGGGGCTGTCGAAACAGACTACGACCTACCACTACGACCATCTTTTTAGATTGCCGGTAAAGGTAGTCAATTCGGTAGGTCAATATACGCAAAACACTTACGATTACCGTAACGGAAATGTTTTAACAAGTACCGATATAGATGGCTCTACTACTCACTATACATATAATATAGCCGGTCAATTAAAAACCAAGACAAGCCCTAACGGACAGCGTACTTCATATAACAAAACATTTGCAATATATAATGATTATGATTATAGAGCTTTGTATAAAGTTACCGAGACTCTCAATGAGCCCAATATGGTTACAACCACATATTATGACATTTTCGACCGCGAAGTGTATAAAACCCAAACAGGAGCCAATGGCATACTTCTACATAGCTATAAACGTTATAATTATAAAAATCAGTTGGAAGAAATTAGCGGATTCCACGAAAAGTCGGAGAGTAATCCCCCCAACACATATTATATCTATGATGATTATAATAGGTTGCATCAACAGAAGGTATTCGACGGAGTTTTTACCAATGGTCAACAATATTCGTATTCGGGAAATACTATAACCGTAAAAGATGCGATTGACCAAACCAATATAAGTACTAAGGTATTGAATAGTGAAGGGTTGGTAGAGTCTTCTTCGGATAGAGGAGGCGATATAAGATATACCTACGATGCCCAAGGCAGACCCTTGAGTATAAAAGCAAACGGTGCCACCACAGAATTCAAGTATGATGTTTACGGCAATAGGACATATATAAAAGACCCTAATGCGGGCGCCGTTACCAGTGAGTATTTTGCCAATGGACTGATTAGAAAGCATACCAATGCCAAAGGCGATATAACTACATACGAATACGATGCCTTGCACAGAGTATCCAAAGAGACCATTACTGAGGCGACAGGTAAAATATACACATTTGAATATAAATATACTCCTTACGGAGAGATAGCCGATGTAGTGTACAAAGAAGGCGGTGCCGACCGACATCGTCGGACATTCGCCTACAACAAAGATAATTTGCTCGAAAGTGTAACCGATATTTATGAGGGTGATACTTACAAACGTTCGTTTGGTTATGATAAATACTGGCGACTTATACGTGAAGTTTCACCTTCGGGATTGGTTACTGAAAATAGTTACGACCGTTATGGCAATATATCGGAGGTAAAGGTAAACGGCTCTGTAGTGTGGACACTCAACAGCATTGATGCCAAAGGCAAAATCAACAGGTTTACTCTCGGCAACAAGAGCTATACCGATTATACCTATATGCCAAACGGACTGTTGAAAAATATAAGGACTAAAAAGTTTTCGCTAATGATCGAAAGGTTCGAGAATCAATATGTTATACAGAATGTATTGTACGACTACGATAGAAAATATAATTTGATACGACGTAACGACTTGCGTATGCCGGAAGAAACTTTTAAATACGACAATACAGACCGCCTTATTCAAGTGGAAGTCCATAATGTTTTAGCGGAAAAGATAGAATACGGCATAAATGGCAATATAGAGTTTAAGACAGGTGTTGGCGAGTATTTGTATAACTCTGCCCGCCCTCATGCTATGAGCGGCATCAGAAATCCTCAGGCGGGAGTATCGTCGATAGAGCAGCGTCTGGAATATAACGCCTTCAATAAGGTTACTCTTGTAGAGCAGGGGGGGGTAAAGTATGGCATATTTTATGGGCTCGACCGCGAGCGTATAAAGACCGAACACAAGGATAACGGCAAAGTAAAATATACCCGACTGTACTTTGGCAGCTACGAAAAGGATATTGCGGCAGATGGCACCGAGACACATGTCGATTATGTTTACACCCCTTCGGGGTTGACGGCTATCAACAAACGTACCGGTAAATCGCAGGTTATATATTATGTACATAACGACAATATCGGGTCTGTCTCTGTTATAACAGATGAAAAGGGCGAGATATTGAGTAAATATTACTATTCGGCGTGGGGCAGGCGTATACGCACGGTCGGTAAATACGACATTACCGACCGTGGCTATACGGGGCACGAACATCTGACTGCTCTAAGCCTTATCAATATGAACGGACGTATCTACGACCCCGTACTTGCCCGTTTCCTAAGCCCCGACCCATACGTACAGGCACCCGACTTCGCACAGAACTACAACCGTTATGCTTACTGCCTAAACAACCCATTCAAATATACCGATCCGAGTGGGGAAAATCCATTGATTGTTGCAGCAATAATTGGTGCTGTTATTGGCGCATATAGTGGAGGTGTGATTGCCAATGAGGGACAATATAACCCTGTAAAGTGGGATTATAACAGTGGCAGAACATGGGGATATATGTTAGGAGGTGCTGTCGTCGGTGGAGTAAGCGGTTATCTTGGCGGGGCAGTTGCCGCTTCGGGTATGCCAATGGCAAACACATTTGGGTTAATCACCTCTTCGTTTGTAAATTCTGTTGGCACCTTTATTTATACGGGAGGGCAAACACCTGTGTCAATCAATTTTGGTATCGGTTCTTATGATATTACAAACAACGAATGGGGTTTTCTTGGAAAGAAAGGCAATAAGTGGTATGAAAACTTGGGATATACATTTGGGGCTTTGGCAAATGTGAGTGATATATGGAATTTCACTTTTCCTAATCAAAAAGGAACAAATTTGTACACCGATAAGGAAGATCCTTTGATTTCTCATACAGCTATGGGAGATTCAAAATATGATCATCTAATATCATTTGGACCAGATAATGATAATTTATTTTTTTATAGTCTATGGAAAGAAAAAGGAATTGAGAAACTCTCTTTTAGAAAAAACTCTATCGAAACAATTAAAAGCTATGGTAAGTTTGGTTTAGGATTGCCTCGTAAAAGTGCCTTTTGGAGCTATAGTCATTACAATAACTGGGAATTGTATTTGAGTAATATAAACAAAATTCCTTTGAAGGGAGTTTCTCTTTTATCTAAAATTTTACCATATCAGGGATTAACAATTAATTGTGTAAATATAGCATCTATAGGAGCATGGTTATCAGGTATCCCTAATATTGGTATCCATCCTTGGTTATTTCATGGTTATATGTCTTTATATGAACTGGGATTTAGACCTGAATTATTTAGTTATTATCTAACATTAAAATACCATTAAGTATGAAATATTCATATATGATTGTAATATTATTTTTTACAATGACTGTATCTATTAAAGCACAAGTATATATACAGAGACCATCCGGGCATAAAATTACATTTTTAATCATATCAAAAGATAGTGTAGTCATAGAGTCATATAAATTACACATGAAAGTATCTCCCAATATTTGTATCCGAAAATCTGTTGTAACTAAAATCAATCAATATGCTAACAATACCATATATACAGACAAATTTTTAATAAACGAAGAATCTGACAATATTGTTAGGATTGGAAAAACAAGCTATTACAAAGATCTTAAAGTAGATCGCGTCGGAGATTTCTATTTTATAGACAATTTATTTGGATTTCGTAGTAATGTCGAACGATTAAAAATTTGTCGGGATTATTGCAATTCTATACCAAGATTAGTTGAGTAATTTTTATCTTGAATGGTAATTTATACTTAATTTTGCTCAAAAATTTCAGAAATCATAAACTTAACTAATCTTGAACCTTAATTAATATACTAATTGTTTTTATATGAAGAAGTTATCATTGATTGCATTTTTAATATTCGGAGTTAGTATTACAATATTTTCTCAAAGAGCTGTTTTGGAAAGAAATATTCCGAAATTGGAGAAAGAGGCTATAAGCAGGATGCGTAAGGTTTTTAAAGTTCCTAAACAGACAGAACTTTTTGCTACTATCGTGTTTGGTACTACCAATACTGATACAATGGGTACTCGCTATCTACTCACAGATTTTGACATTAGCCAAAAAATAGGACGATATATCAATATGCTAAAAATAGAGCCTAATACCTATGATTATGAAATATTTGTGTATGATAAAGATTTAAAATATTTATATGTAGTAAATAGACGGTATTGTTGTCTTAAAACTAGATACCCCAAAAAATATCATTATCTGTATTTGGGAAGAAAAAGGGATTATCCTTTATTTAAATTTTTGGCTACTCACAAATATGATTTCGTTTATATTGTGAGAGAGATTCCTTTTTCTGAATCTGAAGTTTTATTGTGTTTCAAAAATGGATTGATAGATTTGGCATATCTCAAAGACGGTCAGTGGCACTCTACTCCTGTATGCGGTAGCGACGATTTTTCTTTTTTACAACCACTGTTGGATGAGAAATTAAAAAAGTTTGGAACTGTCAAAGAGAAACAGGAGTGAAATATATAGTTATAATTCCGAATATTTTTTAAAAAAAAAATTTGGTAAGTCGAAAAAAAGTATTACCTTTGCAATCTCAATTCAAAAAAGAGGGCGTTTAGCTCAGCTGGTTCAGAGCATCTGCCTTACAAGCAGAGGGTCGGCGGTTCGAATCCGTCAACGCCCACAGATAAAGGATGCATATTATACAAAATTAATATGTATCCTTTTTTATTTTAAATTTAACTAATAACTTAATTGTAAATTATTTATGAAGAAAAGATTGTCAAAAAAAATTCTTTTTGCCTATACTGTGGTTACAGTAACTTTTGGGGCGTTATTTATCGTTCCTACGGCTGCCATGGCTCAACAGGGTTCTATCGTTATCACTAACGGTCGTGCGGTAGGGAAAAACATTATTCTTAATATTGAAGCGGAAGGTACGGTCAATATTAGCGGAGCGACGGGAACATTTGTCAATGGACAGGACGTAACTTATAAGATAGAAAACCAGACGGTTACCATAGAGGGAGATATACGGAAGTTTTCTTGTGGTAAAAACTTTCTTAATACCATTGAGATAAAAAACTGCGATAACCTAAAAATTCTTTCTTGTTATACAAACAATCTCGAAAGGTTAGACCTTTCGGGCTGCCCCAATTTGGATTCTTTATTTTGTTATGAAAACAAATTGACGGTATTAGACCCTTCGCCATGTAAAAATCTTGTTATGTTTAATTGTAGCTTCAATCAATTGACCGAATTGGACGTAACACAAAATACCAAGTTAGAGAAACTTTATTTCTATAAAAATAATATAGAGACATTTAAATTGGGAGAAGCTCCCAAGTTGGAAATAGTCTCTTGTTTCGGCAACAAACTGACTTCTCTTGATTTGTCGAATAGAACTTCTATCAGGCTTTTGGTATGTAATACAAATAAACTTACCTCATTAAAACTCGACGGGTGTAGTGCATTAAAAACATTGCAGTGCTATACCAATAAGCTAACCGAACTTAGTTTGAAAGGAAATACTTCGTTGGAAACTCTTCATTGTTATTCCAATGAACTGACTTCTATTGATTTGTCCGACCTGTCGGTTATTAAACAACTGTATTGTTATCAGAATAAATTGACTGCCATCGACCTCTCCAAAAATCTATTATTGGAAAAACTATCTTGCTTTGGGAATAATCTGTCTGCCATAGATTTAAGCTATACTCCAAATATAAATGAATTGTGGTGTCATCAAAATCAATTATCTCAAATTGATGTGTCGGTATGTCCCAAGTTATATACATTGTCTTGTATGGAAAATAAACTTACCTCTCTTGATGTAAGTAAAAATATAGAGCTTGAATCCGTTTTTTGCTCTTCGAACGAATTGACCTCACTTGATTTTACGAACAATCCCAAGTTGGTTGATTTGGAGTGTGAAGGTAATAAGATAAAAGGAGCCTCTATGACACGTCTTATGCTGTCGTTGCCCGTACTCCCAAATAAAAGCAAATTGATAATATTTCGCGATAGCGAAGAACAAAACGTATGTAACGTTAATCAGGTAACTATTGCCAAAGAAAAAAATTGGGATGTGCGATATATGAGTGGCGGTTTGCCAAAGCCTTATAAAGGTAGCGACGTCGCAGCCAATACCTTTTGGGTAAAACTTAAAGGAGACGAAAATGGTACAATTGATATTACAGATAAGAATATAGACCTTACGGAAGTTCTTTTGGATACGGAATTAGTTATTGAAGCAAAGCCCAAAGAGGGTTATCATCTTACGTCTCTGAAAGCCAATGAGGTTGATATATTGGCAGACAGAAAGTTTAAAGTACAAGAAGCTACTACCGTCGTTGCCGAATTTGCTATGGGTACATCGTTGGATAATATTGTAGAAGAGGTAGTATCCGTATATCCTACGGTAGCCACAAATTTTGTAACAGTGGAAGGTGTCGCCCCACATACGCCAATCAAATTATTTTCGGTAAACGGACAATGCTTATCGGCTACACAAACCGACTACAAAGGCGTTGCTGTACTGAATGTGGAATATTTGTTGAGAGGTACTTATATCGTATATGTCGCCGACAAGGCTTACAAAATAGTGAAAAAATAATGTATCGGATATAAGATTAAGTAGATTTTATGGTAATAAGTCTTATCAAAATAGGTAAGACTTATTATTTTTTTATTAGTGTCCGATAAAAGTTTTTTTTAATTAGGGTGATAGCTTTTTGAATTTCAGTTTTTTGTTTATAAAATTTCATTGTTGTCCAAAAACCAAAACGATATTTAGTGCGAATGAATCGGATATCGTTCTTCACGCTCTCTGCGTCCTGTGGGTTGCCCCGAGCCTACTGCTAACGCCGCTGTCTGTGTATTGAACGTTTGGTCGTTATCCATTATCTCTATTTTTGCGTAGCAAAAAGCTAAGGCATTAGTGGAGAGACGGGGTGTCCCACTGTGCGAGGCGAGCGTAAGAAACGAAAGCCTGTTTGA
>JBGXXV010000098.1:0-14361 GCA_041814825.1 Bacteroidota bacterium
AGGAGCTTCTTTTGCATACTTTTCTTGTGTCAAGACAAGAAAAGTATGTCGGGGCTTAGGGCAGACAGCCCCAATGAAATGTTAAATAACCCGATAGACAAATGTACAAGATAAGCCTCTTTCATAACAAATATATATCTTTGTGTATATTAGTATATTACATATTAACGTCAATTTTTTATCGGACAGCAATATAAAAAAAATATTCCCGCAAAATATTAAATATACGGGAATATTTTCAGGTTTGAAATATATGCTATTGTATTTCTATCTCAATACGTCTATTTTCGGCTCTCCCTTCTTCTGTTTCGTTGGTAGCAATGGGTTGAGTTTCGCCTCGTCCTTCTGCTTTGAGCCTTTCGGGAGCCACACCGCGTTCTATCAAAGCATTCATTACAGCGATAGCTCGTCCTTCGGAAAGCTTTTTGTTGTAAGTATCCGAACCTTGTGAATCGGTATGACCCACTATTATAGCATTGATATTACGGTTCTCCTTTAAAAACAGTGCCTGCTTGTCAAGTTCTTTGTTGGACTCGATAGTAAGAGAAGTATCGTTTGTATTAAAATAAATGTTCTTTATTACAAACGATTCGCTTTTTTTTATCGGTTTCAGATAGACCATAAGAGTATCTCCCACATTATAAACTTGTTGTTTGTGTTTATAATAGTTAGGAGCCATTACAAATACTTTGTAGTGTCCTTCTCTGCGAAGTTTGGTATCAAAAGTACCTTGTCCTTTTAGATTTTTGATATAGAGGGCTTTGTTTAATGTGTCTGTGATAATTAATTGAGCTTCTTTTACTTCTTTCTTGGTCTCTATATCAATCAGTTTTCCTGAGATTACTCGTGGTGCCGGAGGTAATACCGGAGCAGGAGGATACGACTTGCGTTTGGGTTTTGTTACATCAAAGAAAACAGCCCCTTTTACTCCAACTATGAAAGGATTCACTCTTTTGGATTTACCATTATCAAAAGCACTGTTTGTGGTCAAAAGATTGTGTTTCTCAAAAGTAACCTCATTGCCCATATTGGCAGACGAGAAGAGTGTCGGTATAGATGATGATTGACCTCCGCTATTTTGATTTTTGTTAATATTGGTAAGTCCGTAATCGACAAATAGAGCAGCTCTCATTCTTGGTGTCTCTCTTACAAACTGTTGTCGTCTGCCCATCTTGCCTTTCTCCCTTCTGTTTTTTACCTTCTTTTTTTCTTTTTCTGTTTTGTCCAACCATTGATTTAACTCTAAGCCAATTTCCGCAGATGCCATAACATTGATATTGCCAAACGCGGAATAACTTGTATTGCCTTTTATTGTTCGATTATCGTAATTGGCTAATAATACGGGAGTAGAGGTCTCTATCTTGTCATACACTTCCATATCCACTTTGCCCTTCGACGAATTGAACCCAAATACAGGTAATCCTACTTTGGTCCCTGCCAGAAAATAATAGTTGTATTTACCGCCGAGTCGCATACCGGCCATAAGAGGGACATTGATTATCCCTACTTTTTGGTTGTCGTTGTATTTGCGGTAATCGTATTTTACCATTACAGTATTGATAGGAGTGCCGTCCGACCCATTACTATTAGTAGCATTGACTACGGTTTCACCCATTAGATTGTTTACTTTTGTGACAGAATTGATAAAAGCAAACTCTATACCTGTGTTAAACAGAAACTTATTCGCTCTCAACTGATATCCGCCTCCTATACCTGCTCCTATGCCTCCGCATACATCTGTCTGAGGAATACTATGAAACATAGCCGAATAGCCGGTATATAGCCAGCCTCCTAAATAATGTCTTACTTTTGCAGGTTTGGTATATACCATCTCTCTGTTTGTTTTTTCTTGTGCCGAAATATTAGATAACCCAAGAATAAAAAGACTAAACAGCACTAAGACTTTTCTTTGAAATAGATATGTGCTTTTCATTATTAATTATTTACCTTTTTTACTTTTGTCTGTTATTTAATCAAACCTCTATCTCTAAGCATCGGAGTAATCGATGGTTCTTGTCCGCGAAACTTCTTGTAGAGTACCATAAGGTCGTCCGAAGAACCTCTCTCCAAGATATTCTCCTTAAACGATTTTGCCGTAGCTTCGTCGTATATGCCACGCTCTTTGAAAAGCTCGAAAGCATCTTTTTCCAACATTTCTGCCCACAGATATGCGTAGTAGCCGGCAGAGTAGCCCGAATTGAATATGTGGTTGAAATATGTGGAGCGATAGCGAGGTATAATCTCGTCGATTAAGCCCATATTCTTTACTGCCTGCTGTTCGAAAGCAAGCACATCAATACCATCAACCGACTTGATTGTGTGCCAATTCATATCCAAGATAGAGGCAGCAACGAGTTCGGCTGTCATAAAACCTTGGTTGAACATGGCAGTATTGTTGATTTTCTGTACCAAAGAATCGGGGATAATCTCGCCTGTTTTGTAGTGTTTGGCATAAGTTTTCAACACTTCGGGTTGAAACGCCCAGTTTTCGGTTATCTGAGAAGGTAGCTCCACAAAGTCGCGTGGGGTATTTGTCCCGTTCACTGTTTTATAATTGCATTTTGACAACAAGCCGTGAAGGGCGTGTCCGAACTCGTGGAATAGAGTCTCTACCTCATCGGGTGTAAGCAACGATGGTTTAGACGATGTCGGTTTGGTAAAGTTACCGACGTTTACTACGATAGGACGAATATCTTTGCCGTCGATTACCTCTTGGTCGCGGAAGTTGTTCATCCATGCACCGCCACGTTTGCTATCACGTGGATAGTAGTCGGTGTAGAAAATACCCACAAGCGAACCGTCTGCTTGATTGGTTACCTTAAAGGCTTCAACCTCTTGATGATACACTGAGACATCTTTCAACGGCTCGAAGTTGACTTTGTAAAGACGTGAAGCAAGTTCAAATACTCCCTTACGGACATTCTCCATTTGGAAATACTGTTTTATCTCATCTTCGTTCAAAGCGTATTTCTCTTTTCGGAGTTTTTCGGTATAATATGCCCAATCCCAAGGCTGTAACTTAAATCCGCCTTTTTGGCTGTCGATTATTTTCTGTAACTCTTTAGCCTCTTCTGCTGCTTTTTTTACTGCTACTGGCATTATTGAGTTCAATAGTTTGTTTACATTATCAGGAGTTTTTGCCAACGAGTTTTCGAGAAAAAAATCGGCAGGAGTATTGTAACCCAATAGATTAGCCTTTTCGATACGCAACTTCATTATATCGATAATAATTTGTTTGTTGTCGTACTCATTACCGTTGTTACCACGCATAGAGTATGCTCGGAACATCTTTTCGCGTAGCTCGCGATTGTCGGCATACTGCATAAATGGTACGTAGCTCGAATTTTTGAGGGTAAATACCCATTTGCCTTCTTTGCCTGTGGCTTTTGCTTCATCGGCAGCAGCTTCTATAACGCTTTCGGGCAGACCGGCAAGGTCTTCTTTATTGTCGATTACCAAACTAAAAGCATTTGTTTCGGCAAGAATGTTGTTGCCGAATTTTTGCTGAAGCAATCCAAGGTCTTTGTTTACTTGACGGAGACGCTCTTGTTTGTCAGCCGGCAGATTGATACCGTTGCGGGTAAACTGTTTATAGATTTTGTCCAACACCATTTTCTGTTCGGTTGTGAGATTCTCTTTGTCCTGATTTTTGTAAACGGTCTCTACACGTTTGAAGAAATCGGGATTCATAAATGTGTTGTCGTTATGCTCTGATAGCAGAGGCAGGGCGAACTCAACGATAGCCTTTAGCGAATCGTTTGAGTTTGAAGAGTTGAGGTTGAACAGAACGCCTATCACTTTGTCGAGCAACTGCCCCGAGTGGTCGTACGCCTCGATAGTGTTGGCGAATGTAGGTTCCTCGCGGTTGTCGATGATAGCCTTTATCTCTGCCTCGTGTTGTTTAATGCCTTCGATTATAGCCGGACGATAGTCGGCATCGGTTATTGTGGCAAATGGCGGTAAGCCAAATTCGCCTTCCCACTCCTCGAAGAATGGGTTTTGTCGGTCGGCTTGCTTTCCTTTGCAAGCGGTCATGATAGTTGCCATAGCAATTAATAAATAAAATACTTTTTGCATTGAAATTTTAATTTTAAATTATGTAAAAAATTTAGCCATCAAAGGATAAAAATTACGGCAAAGATACTACTTTTTTATGAATTTGACAATCAAAAACTTTTATTAATAATCAATATATGATTATGATTATTACTTAACTTATTACTTGCTTATAGTTAATATTTATTGGTGTATTTACTATGCCAATAGGTGTGTTTTTATGGCTTTGGCACGTTTGCTGCCGACGACTTCGGCAAGTTCTTCAAGCGTAGCTATGCGTATTTTGTCGATGCTTTTAAAATGTTGTAAAAGTGTGGTTTTGCTCTTTTCTCCAACGTTGGGTATATTGTCAAGCTCCGATTTTATCTGTTTTTTGCTCCGTTTCTGTCGATGAAAAGCGATTGCAAAACGGTGAACCTCGTCTTGCATCTTGGTAAAGAACTTAAATATACTGTCTTGTGGTTTTAGACCTATTATCTGATTGTTGTAAATCAGTTCGTTGGTGCGGTGTTTGTCGTTTTTGGCAAGTCCGGCTACCGGTATCTGCAATCCAAGCGATTGGAGTGTTGTCGTTACCGACGATATATGTCCTTTACCTCCGTCGGTAATGATGAGGTCGGGTAGTTTGGTGCCTTCTTCTATCATTCGGCTGTATCGACGGTGTACAACTTCTTGCATAGAGGCATAATCGTCGGTGCTGTCGGCGGTTTTTATTATATATTTGCGGTACTGCTCTTTGAGCGGTTTCAGGTTTTCAAACACCACACAGGCGGCTACCGCCTCTTGCCCGGATATGTGTGAGTTGTCGAACATTTCGATAGTGTGAGGTAGCTTTTCGAGGTGCAGAACCTCGCGTATCTCGTTCATTAGTGCGTAGTTGCGTTGGTTGGTGTTTAGTTTTTCGGCTTGCGTATATTTATCTTTTTTGTATTGCTGTACGTTACGCATAGACAAGTTGAGCAACTCCTTTTTGTAATCACGTTGTGGCACCGAAAATTCTACGCCGTCTATGGTAAATTCCGGTACAAAAGGCACTATTACGAGTTTAGATGTAGAGCCGTACTTTTGGCGAAGCTCAATTATACCGCTCGAAAACACCTCACTCTCGTCCTCTTCTATATTCTTTTTGTACTCAATGGTATTACTCTGAATAATAGAACCATTTACTACGCGTAACATATTGATATATACGGCGGTGGAATCTGAGTCGCACGAAAACACATCGAGATTGGCATCGCTCTGTGTGGTAATAACCGTCTTTTGTCGGAATAGTTTGACGGCATCGTACTTTTCTTTTAGCTTTTGGGCTTCCTCGAAACGCAGCTCCTCGGAGAGTGCTTTTATATTATCGAGCAGATAACGCTCTATCATGTGCGAGTTGCCTTTGGCAATGGTGCGTACGTCGTTTATCATTGCGACATACTCCTCTTTCGACTGCAACCCACAACAAATACCTTTGCAGTTTTTGATATGATATTCGAGGCATACCTTGTAGCGACCTTTGGCTATACTATCCGATGTTAGCGGCAGACGGCACGAGCGGATAGGGTAGATAGTCTTTATCAACTCCAAAAGTGCGTTCAAAGTGCCGGCTACACTGTAAGGACCGTAAAGTTCGCTGTTCTCAAAAGCCTTGCGAGTTTTGAATACTCTTGGAAACTCCTCTTTGGTAATACACAGATATGGGTATGTGGTGCCATATTTCAACATTAAATTATAACGTGGCAAAAAGCGTTTTATAAGGTTGCTTTCCAAAAGAAGAGCATCATTTTCGGTTTTTACGACAATGTATTTAATATCAGTTATTTGGCGAACAAGTATTGCCGTTTTGGGCGAATCCGGTGTTTTTACAAAATAAGACGAAACGCGTTTTTTCAGATTTTTTGCTTTACCGATATATATGATTACTCCTTTGGAGTTAAAAAATTGATAAACACCCGGTAAGTGGGGTAGAGCGTCGATTTTTGTTTGTAGTGTTTGGTGCATAATATCGGGTATGGGAAAAAAAATTATCACAAAGTTAGATAAAGTTTTTCTAATATAAAAAAAAATAGTACCTTTGCAATCCGAAAAAACAGATGGCGGGATAGCTCAGTTGGTTAGAGCGTCGGATTCATAACCCGGAGGTCACGAGTTCAAATCTCGTTCCCGCTACTAAAAAAGAGGCTTTTTTTGAGCCTCTTTTTGTTTTTATTTTCTCTTTATTCTTTTCGTCTTTTTATTAAATAAGCGATTGTTATTCCTAACACAAATCCTAATATTATGTATATTAATAGCCTATATATTCGAGGTACACTTGTAACATTCATATTCTGCGAGGTGAAGTTAATTACATCATTTTTGTTGGTAAGGTAAGATATGAGGTAATTTTTTTCTTTGATAAGATTGTGCATATCTTTATAATAAAGATTTTTACGAGACGATTCCAGTGTTATTCCCTGCTGCTGACTTGTTTTAAGCACTTGTTTGCCACCTCCGAAATAATCATATTCTGAAAATCGGTCTAAACGCTCCAACTCTTTATCACAAAAATCAATTCTATTTCGTATCAACGATTTCGATATAGAGTCGGTTTTGAATAGATTTTCTCTATTGTTGAAGTATTTTACAAGTCCGTCCAGATATGGTTTGTATTCGGTAGTACCATTGAGAATAATGCGAACCGCAAGCATATCTCGCATTATAGGGTTGGTAGTATCCGTTTTTGTGTGATAATCGTTTCTTGGCAATACGAAATCGGGTATTGAGTCTTTTTGGAAGTCAACTATCGGAAATACCTTGAACTCTAACAGTTTTGATAACTGTTGCTGATTGATATTAAACTCTTTTTTAAAAAGAGAAGATTCATTGTTTTTTAGAGAGTTTAATATCTGAAATTCGTTTTCTATTAATATCTGATTTTCGGGTACAAATGTGATTATTCCTTCGGCACTGTATTTTGTTTTTTCGGGAGTCGTCATCCAGTATCCAAGTATGGCAAATATAATTATAGAGGGTATTACTATCCAAAAATATTTTATAAATAGACATAGTACTTCTTTAAAAAAATTAAAAGTTCGGATAGAAAAACTTTTAATTTTTTTCCACAACATAATTAACAAATCAAACAGATTGATTTCCTTATTGTCCGACATAATTTGAATTGTGTTTTTTACAAAAAAAAATTTTTGCAAAAGTACGAATTTTTTATTTGAAAGTAGAAAAAAAAAATAAAAATGTAACTTTGTAAAAAAAATCAATTTTATGGATAGATTAATTTTTGCCACTAACAATAAACATAAATTGAAAGAGGTAAGCAATATGCTTTCGGGTATGTTTGGGGTAGTTGGATTGAGCGAACTGAACTTTTTTGAGGATATTCCCGAAACAGCAGACAATCTTCAAGATAATGCGGAGATAAAAGCCAAGTTTATTTATAATCGCTTTGGCATCAACTGTTTTGCTGATGATACGGGGCTTGAGGTTGAAGCTTTGGGGGGGGCTCCCGGTGTGTTGTCGGCTCGTTATGCGGGCGAACCTACCAATTCCGAAAAAAATATAGATAAACTACTTCTGGCATTAAAAAATGCTACTAATCGCAGAGCACGTTTCAGAACTGTGATTGCTCTTGTTTTTGAGGGTAAGACCTACTTTTTTGAAGGCGTGGTAAATGGGACAATTGTTGAAGAAAGGCTTGGCTTTTTTGGTTTTGGATACGATTCCGTATTTGTGCCCGAAGGTTATGACAAAACTTTTGCTCAAATGTCGGAAAAAGACAAAAATCTTATCAGCCATCGCGGGAAAGCAATCGAAAAACTTGTCGATTTTTTGAAAACCAAACAATAAAAGTAGGTCTTAATGGAGTTTATTCAAAGCATATCTTCTCCATACGTGGCGACACTATTATTAGGGTTAGTTTTTGTTCTCGACCCATGTACGTTGTTGTCTAATATTGCGGCTATTGGCTATCTTTCGAAAGATTATACCGATAAAAGGCAAATGATGAAAAACTATTTGCTTTTTGTATTAGGTAGAGTATTGACTTTGAGTGTATTGGCTATAGTGTTGGTATTTCTTTTCAAAGAGAGTATATTGTTGTTGGATTTGCAAAATTTTTTTTCTAAATATAGCGAAATTATAATTGCTACATTTTTTATAATAATAGGTTTGTTGTTGATTTTTGCGGATAAGATGCCTTTCCTTCGCATAAGTTTTTCGACCGAAAAGATAGAAAAAGGCAATATGAACAGTGCTTTACAGGCTTTTATGCTCGGAGCATTAATATCTTTGGTGTTTTGTCCGACAAATATTGTGCTTTTTTTTGCTATGTTTATACCTCTTGCAGTAAGTTATTCCGTCGGTATTTTTCTACCGTTTGTTTTTGCAATTTCCTCCACCGTGCCGATAATAATTATTATGCTGATAATGGTATTTAGTATCAATAGTATTGATAAATTTTTTAGGATTACCGACAGGTCGGGCAAATATATAGTTAAAATTTCAGGCGTTATATTTCTGTTGGTTGGGCTATATATGTTTGTGGAACATTTATTTTTTCATTACCATTAATGTTTTTATAATCTTGTCGGATTATTTAATGATTAAACTTTTTATTAACCGATTACTCTAAAATAATAAAATTCAGTATAAACATAAAATCAGTAAAAATATGAAAAATCGCGTTATATTATTAGTATTGACAATTGTGTTTTCTTTGACAACATTTGCTCAAAAGTCTGTAACAGTGGTTGAGGCAACAAATGATGAAATAAGTGATAATCTCGATTTGAAAGCCTTAGGTATTATTTTTGGTAAAGCCCGAAATCTCGAAGAATTCGAGCAGATGATTAACGATTGGCAAAATCCCATATCAAACTTGGACTTAAATTACGACGGAGAGGTTGATTATCTTCGTGTATTGGAGACGAGAGAGAAAAAAACACATATCATAATCGTGCAAGCAGTTTTGGCAGAGGATATTTACCAAGACGTAGCTACCATTATTGCTACCAAACAAAGAAATAAACCTGTGATACAGATAGTGGGCGACCCATACATATATGGAGTTAATTATATTGTAGAGCCTGTGTATATTTATACTCCGGTTATATACAGTTGGTTTTGGGGTCCTACCTATGTGCGTTGGTATTCGCCGTACTATTGGGGATATTATCCTTCGTATTACAGGAGTTACTACTGTGTATCATACAACGATTATTCTTATTATATGAGAGGGTATTATCAAGAATATCATTATGTTAGTTACAGGTATGCAGATCGCCCGAGATATGATTATAGAGAATCAAGAACTTATAATGATATGTCGCGAAGAGATTATAACACACGTTATCCGGACAGGAGTTTTTCGAGTCGCAACTCTTCGCGTTCGGAGATAGTAAACCGCAGAGATATAGATAATACTCGCAGAGCAGAAGTTTATTCGAATCGTAGCGACACAAGACAATCGTCATCTTATAGAAGTAGTGATAGCAATGTAAGAACTCCCGACAGAAATACAAATGTCAGAACCACAGATAACAACACTAACGACAGAATAATCTCTAACGAAAGAACCACAACAAATAGCCGTACTAATACTATAAGTAGCGATAGGGTAGTAGAAGGACGCGATAATATATATACAGACAGTCGAACACGCAGTACGAACAATAACACTACTCGTGATGGTATAAACACACAAACTCGTGATAATTCATCTGATAGAAGCGTAACAATAGACAATAGTCGCAGCAGTTCAAACAGCGGTCGTGTAAACAACGATAGAGTTCGTGATAATTCAAACAGCAACTCCTCTGTAAAAAGAGATACTCCAACGAGCAGTAATACTACAACAAGAAACTCTTCGAGTAGTGTCAGAGATTACAATAGTTCGCGCAGTAGCTCCAATGGAAACGTAGGAAGCAGTAGCTCTCGCAGTACCTCTACCGGTAGTGTAAGTAGGGACGGCAACAGTCGTTCGGAATCAAATTCGTCGCGAAGTGTACAAACGGATAGTCGTCGCTCATCGTCAAATAGCTCTGTATCACGTCCTTCTTCTGATAGTAGAAGTAGTAGTAGTGTTAGAACCACAAGTACGAGCGATAGACGCTCTTCGTCCGGAGTAAGCTCTTCGAGTCGGACTTCGGGTAGCTCCTCTTCGAGAAGTAGTAATGATGACAGGAGCAGACGATAAAAAAAATAGCCTTTTGTAAAAAAGGCTATTTTTTTATAATTTCACAGCAGCAATTGCTCTTTCCAATCCGTCAGGATTCTTACCTCCCGCCTGTGCAAAGAATGGTTGTCCGCCACCGCCGCCTTCTATATATTTGGCCGCATCGCGTACCATTTTGACAGCACTGTGTCCCTCTTCCACAAGGTCGTCAGACAGTAATACCGTAAGAGAGGGCTTACCCTCGAAGATAGAACCTATAACTACCAAAAGGCGTTGGTCGATAGAGTTTTTCAGTTTGAAGGCTAATGTTTTTATGGTATCTGTCGGAAGCACTATTTGAAAGCGAATCTCTTTGATACCGTTAACTGTTTTTGCCTCATTTATCAATTTTTCATATAAAGTAGCTATTTTCTCCTGTCTGAAATCATCTACTTTTTTCTGAAGGTCTTTGTTCTCTTTTACGGCATTATGTATAGCTTTCAGCAAATCAGATGTGTTGTTGAAAAACTCTTTGGCAGTTGCCATTATATCTTCGTGCTTGTCGATAAGGGCTTCTACCGCTTTGCCGGAGATAGCCTCTATGCGACGTATGCCTGCGGCAATAGAACTCTCGGCAACAATACGAACCATTCCTATTTCTCCGGTACGGTTTACGTGTGTACCTCCGCAAAGCTCTATGGAAGTACCGAATTTTATTACACGAACATTTTCTCCGTATTTTTCTCCGAATAAAGCCATTGCTCCCATCTGTCTTGCCTTATCGATAGGTATTTGACGCATCTCTTCAAGAGGGTAATTGGCTCTTATTCTGTTATTGGCGAGGGCTTCCACTTTACGTATCTCTTCTTTTGTCATTTTTTGGAAATGCGAAAAGTCGAACCTAAGGTTGTCGGGACTTACATACGACCCTTTTTGTTCGACGTGCGTCCCCAACACTTCGCGTAAGGCTTCGTGCAAAATGTGTGTGGCAGAGTGGTTGCGGGCAGTATCAAGACGTTTTTCTATGTCTATGGAGGCTGTGAATATTTGAGTTAAATTCTCAGGTAATTTTTCTGCAAGATGCACATCAAGATTATTCTCCGTTTTGGTGTCGAATATTTCTATAACGCCCCCGTCTTCTTTTCCTGTCAGCGAACCGCTATCTCCTACTTGTCCGCCCATTTCTGCATAAAAAGGCGTTTTTTCGAGTACTATTTGATAAAAATTTTTGTTCTTTTGTTTTACTTTACGATAACGTAATATTTTTGTCTCTGTTTGATAACAATCGTATCCTACAAATTGGCTATCGTCTTCGTTAAGTACTACCCAATCGTCCGTTTCTATGGAAGCGGCATTTCGGGCACGCTCTTTTTGTTTACGCATCTCGACGTCAAAACCGACCGTATCCACACTCATTCCGTTTTCCCGTAAAATAAGCTCTGTAAGGTCTAACGGAAAACCATAAGTATCGTATAGGGCAAAAGCCACTTCACCGCTCAACACACCACCTTTGGCTGTCGGCAGATTTTTTTCCAACAGTCTTATACCTGTCTCCAATGTTTTTAAGAAAGATTCCTCCTCTTCTTTTATTACCCTTTCAATCAACTCTTTTTGAGCCATAATTTCGGGGAAACTGTCACCCATTACATTGCATAATACATCAACCAATTTGTATATAAAGGCCTCGCGTAGGTTTAGGAATGTGTAGCCGTAACGCACGGCACGACGTAGAATACGCCGTATAACATATCCCGCTTTTGCATTTGACGGTAGTTGTCCGTCAGCGATAGAAAAGGCAATAGTTCTTATATGGTCGGCTATGACGCGGCAAGCGATGTCGCTTTTTGTATTGCTGCCGTATTTTACGCCTGTTATATCAGTGATTTTTTGAATAATAGGCATAAAAATATCTGTGTCGTAGTTCGATGTTTTGCCCTGCAAAGCCATACATAAACGCTCGAATCCCATACCCGTATCTATAACCTTATTGGGGAGAGATTCCAACGAACCGTCTGCTTTACGGTTGTATTGCATGAATACAAGATTCCATATCTCTATAACTTGCGGATGACTTTTATTGACAAGGCTAAGACCATCTATTTTTTCGCGTTCGGCTTGCGGACGAATATCTATATGTATTTCCGAACATGGTCCACAGGGTCCGACATCGCCCATTTCCCAGAAGTTATCTTTCTTGTTGCCATTGATTATACGGTCTTTGGACAAAAAACGCTCCCATATTTCGGCTGCTTCATTGTCTCTTTCGAGATTTTCGTCGCCGGAACCTTCAAATACTGTTACATACAAACGGTCTTTGTCGAGTTTTATTACTTCGGTCAGAAACTCCCACGCCCACTCAATAGCCTCTTTTTTGAAATAATCGCCAAACGACCAATTTCCCAACATTTCGAACATTGTATGATGATAGGTATCGTGTCCTACCTCTTCGAGGTCATTGTGTTTGCCGCTCACACGTAAACATTTTTGGGTGTCGGCTATACGCGGATATTTTATGGCATCATTGCCGAGTATTATGTTTTTAAACTGATTCATACCCGCATTGGTAAACATTAGTGTGGGGTCGTCTTTGATTACCATCGGAGCAGATGGTACTATTTTATGATTTTTACTTTCGAAAAAATCAAGAAAGGCTTGTCTTGTCTCTTTTGAAGTCATATTTTTGATGAAAATAAATATAAATTTTATTTAAAAATAAGTAATAAAATGGTTTAGAATTAATTGTTCCCTATAAATTTTTTGCAAAATTACAAAAAAAATAGTATTTTTGCACGAATATATGAAATGGCATACTAAGTAGAGAGATGGCAAGGAAGGCAAAATACCATTTTAACAAAGAAACATTGTCTTTTGAAAAAATAGAGATTACATTTTTGAGGGTGCTTAAAGATGTCGGTATCTATACTTTTATAGGATTGATAATAGGTGTGGTTGCTTTTTTTGTTATATCGAATCTGTTTTCGTCTCCAATGGAAAAATCTCTTAAAAAAGAGAATGAGGAAATGAAGAATCGCTATAAGTTTATCGAAAAACAGTTAGATGAGATGAGTAGTGTGATTAGCGATTTGAGATTGAGAGACAATAATCTTTACAGAGTGATTTTTCAGGCAGACCCAATAGAACTTGGGCAAGATAGTAATTTGCATTATTACGAAAATCTGTCGGATATGAGTAATGCAAAATTGATGAATTATATCGCCCTAAAAACCAATAATCTGGCAAAATCCGTATATTTACAGTCAAAATCTTACGACGAAATCATAATGCTTGCCAAACAAAACGAGAGTAGATTGCAAAATTTGCCGGCTATACAACCGGTTATGAATAAAGACCTACGTCGTTTGGCTTCGGGATTCGGTTACCGTATCGACCCTATATACCATGTTAAAAGATTTCATGCAGGAATGGATTTTGCTGCACCCACAGGTACAGACATATATGCTACCGGTAATGGCAAAATATCTTTTGCGGGCTGGAAACAAGGATTTGGATTGTGTGTCATAATTAATCACGGATTTAATTATGAAACGCTTTATGCTCACCAGAGTAAAATTTTGGTACGTCAAGGGCAGAGTGTAAAACGTGGTGAAGTTATAGGTCTGGTAGGCAATACGGGTAAATCAACTGCCCCCCATTTGCACTACGAAGTACATTTCAAAGGGCAACCCCAAGACCCTAGAAACTACTATATATTAGACCTGACTCCGGAACAGTATGACGAGATGATACGTCTTTCCGAAAGTTCGGGTAATGTATTGGATTGATTATGTCAGATTGATATAATCTATTATTGCTGTCCGATAAACAACCAACATCAATCTGTAATATCTTAATAAGCAACCGGATATATGCTTTTGTTGTGAAATGGGCTTATCTTGTACATTTGTTTATCGGGTTATTATGAGGTTTTCCCTATATTCCGCATTAGAAAAGATGTGGGGCTATCGGAATGTTTTAGCATTTCATTGGGGCTGTCTGCCCCAAGCCCCGAATTACTTTTTTGTCTTGACACAAAAAAGTAATCAAAAAAGGTCAAGGCTGACGTTCCGAGCCGACCCACTGTGTGCTTGCTCGCTAAACGAAAGAACTCGCTTCGCTCAAACAGGCTTTCGTTCTTCACGCTCGCCTCGCACAGTGGGACACCCCGTCTCTCCACT
>JBGXXV010000099.1:0-19305 GCA_041814825.1 Bacteroidota bacterium
CAACCATCAACTTCGCCGGACAAATTGTAATGTGTCGGTATAACCTCAGGCAGACCCGAATAAGCCATTGCTGTAATCACTATCGAGGCAACAAGTATCAAGGCAGCGACAATCTCTACAATGCGGTCGGTCAAAGATGTTTTTATTTTGGGCAAAGACATTATTAGTCGATTATATTGTTATACTAATGATAATATTTTTATAATTGGCTGGATAACAATACAATATCTTATTATCCAACCAGTTACTCATCAATCAAGTTTTACACTCAGACCCAATCCACGTAATTCGTGAAGAAGTACATTGAACGATTCGGGCAATCCGGGTGTAGGCATAGGTTCGCCTTTTACGATAGCCTCGTATGTTTTGGCTCTACCCACCACATCGTCGGACTTAACGGTCAATATCTCCTGTAATATATTTGAAGCTCCGAAAGCCTCCAAAGCCCAAACCTCCATCTCTCCGAAACGTTGTCCTCCAAATTGGGCTTTACCGCCAAGAGGCTGCTGTGTAATAAGAGAATAAGGACCTATCGAGCGTGCATGCATCTTGTCATCGACCATATGTCCGAGTTTAAGCATATATATAACACCTACCGTTGCAGGCTGGTCGAAGCGTTCGCCCGTACCACCGTCGTACAGATATGTTTTACCGTATTCGGGGATACCTGCTTTTTCTGTCCATTGGCTCAGGTCGTTCAGGTCGGCACCATCAAAAATTGGTGTAGCAAATTTCACGCCAAGCTCTTTGCCTGCCCAACCGAGTACAGTTTCGAAAATCTGTCCCAAGTTCATACGCGAAGGCACACCAAGAGGATTAAGTACTATATCAACGGGTGTTCCGTCGGCAAGATACGGCATATCTTCTTGTTTAACAATCTTAGACACAATACCTTTATTACCGTGACGTCCTGCCATTTTGTCGCCCACACGTATTTTACGTTTCTTGGCAATATATACTTTTGCCAGTTGAATTATTCCCGATGGCAACTCATCGCCGATAGAGAGGTTAAACTGTTTGCGTTTAAGTTCAGCATCATACTCTTTGTACTGACGAAGATAGTTGGTAACGATTTGACGAATCTGAGCATTGCGTTTTTCGTCGGTAGTCCATTTATTAAGCTGTGCAACGGTGTAATCTATTTCGGAAAGCAATTTTTGAGTAAATTTGCTTCCTTTCGGTATAAGCTCCGTACCAAGAATATCTTTGACACCCTGCGAAGATTTTCCGTCGGTTACTTTTATAAGCTTATCGACAAGCACCTTCTTCAGAGCTGCCGCCTTGCGATTGAACTCCTCTCTGAGAGCCTCCATTTCTACCTTCTCTTCGGCTTTCGATTTTTTATTTTTTACTGCCTTAGAGTACAACTCTCTACCGATAACGACTCCGCTCAACGATGGCGATGCTTTTAGCGATGCGTCTTTTACATCGCCCGCTTTGTCGCCGAATATGGCACGAAGAAGTTTTTCCTCCGGTGTCGGGTCGGTCTCTCCTTTCGGAGTGATTTTACCAATCATAATGTCGCCCGGTGTGATATAGGCACCGAGACGGATTATACCGTTTTCGTCGAGATTTTTGGTAGCATCTTCCGAAATATTCGGTATATCGGAAGTAAGTTCTTCCATACCTCGTTTTGTTTCACGCACTTCGAGCGAATACTCCGACACATGCACCGATGTGA
The DNA here is from genome assembly GCA_041814825.1 of Bacteroidota bacterium. Classification (GTDB taxonomy): domain Bacteria; phylum Bacteroidota; class Bacteroidia; order Bacteroidales; family Paludibacteraceae; genus F0058. The sequence continues at coordinate 1,682 of JBGXXV010000099.1, forward strand.
AAATATCTTCGCGCACAACCTTTTCGTTGATAACGATAGCATCTTCGTAGTTATATCCTTTCCAAGGCATAAATGCTACTTTTAGGTTGCGACCCAAAGCAAGTTCGCCGTTTTGAGTGGCAAAACCCTCGGTCAGTATCTGCCCTTTGGTTACACGGTCGCCTTTGCGAACCAATGGATGAAGGTCTATAACGGTATCCTGATTGGTTCGTTGGAATTTAGGCAGTTTATATGTCTTTGTCGAACCGACGAAGTTTACGAACTCTTCTAACTCGGTTCTGTCGTACTTTACGGTTATGGTTTTTGCATCTACATACTCCACTACCCCATCGGCTTCGGCCATTATTTGCGTTCTCGAATCTTTAATCATTTGACTTTCGATACCTGTGCCTACAATAGGAGCTTCCGGACGCAACAACGGAACTGCCTGACGCATCATATTCGAGCCCATCAGAGCACGGTTGGCATCGTCGTGTTCGAGGAATGGTATGAGTGCGGCGGCAAGCGATGCTATCTGCTGCGGAGCCACATCCATAAGCTCTACTCTTTCGGGAGCAATAACAGGATAATCGGCATCACGACGCGATTTTACCCTGTCGAGGATAAACTTACCGTTGTCGTCGAGAGGAGCGTTGCCCTGAGCTATATACTTACCCTCTTCGTCTTCGGCAGTGAGATATATAACATTATTCGGGTCGTTGTCAACGACACACTCATCAACCTTACGGTATGGAGTCTCTATAAAACCGAGAGAGTCTATTTTTGCAAAGATACATAACGACGAAATCAGTCCGATGTTCGGACCTTCGGGCGTTTCTATCGGGCACAAGCGTCCGTAGTGTGTATAATGCACGTCGCGAACCTCAAAACCCGCTCTATCGCGGCTAAGACCACCGGGACCAAGTGCCGAAAGACGACGTTTGTGCGTAATTTCAGCCAATGGATTTTGTTGGTCCATAAACTGCGAAAGGGCATTTGTGCCGAAATAAGTATTGATAACGGAAGAGATAGTTTTTGCATTAATCAAATCGATAGGAGTAAACACCTCATTATCACGCACATTCATACGTTCGCGAATAGTTCTTGCCATACGAGCCAATCCGACGCCAAACTGTGCATAAAGCTGTTCGCCGACGGTACGCACTCGACGATTGCTCAAATGGTCGATGTCGTCCACTATTACCTTTCCGTTGATAAGTTCTATCAGATATTTTATTATTTCGATAATATCTTCTTTGGTAAGTACTCTTACCTTAGGGTCTGTTTTCAACCCCAACTTACGATTGATACGATAACGTCCTACTTCGCCAAGGTCGTAACGTTTTTCGGAGAAAAACAGTCCATAAACCAAATCGCGAGCCGAGGCATCATCGGCAGGCTCTGCATTACGCAATTGCCTGTATATATGAAGTATAGCTTCTCTTTCTGTGTTTGAAGGGTCTTTTTGTAGCGAGTTGTAGATGATTGTATAATCGTTTTTAGAGGCATCTTCTTTATGAATAAGTATCGACTGAGCTCCCGAATCTACTATCAGCTGTATATGTTTGTTTTCAAGTACGGTCTCACGCTCTATAAGCACTTCGGTACGTTCGACCGTTACCACCTCGCCGGTGGCATCATCAACAAAGTCTTCTACCCAGGGTTTTACAACACGTGCGGCAAGGGTACGCCCCACATATTTTTTCAAATTTGTTTTATTGGCTTTCACCTCTTCGGCAAGTCCGAAGCTTTCGAGAATATCTTTATCGGTTTCAAATCCTATTGCACGGAGCAAAGTAGTTACGGGCAATTTCTTTTTTCTGTCGATGTATGCGTACATCACATTATTGATATCGGTGGCAAACTCTATCCACGAACCACGGAAAGGGATAATCCTTGCCGAATACAAAACAGTATTGTTGGTATGAACCGACGAACCGAAAAATACACCCGGCGAACGATGTAATTGCGATACAATCACTCTCTCCGCACCGTTAATAACAAAAGTCCCTTTATCCGTCATATATGGGATTGTTCCCAAATAAACATCTTGTACAACAGTTGCAAAGTCTTCGTGGTCCGGGTCGTTACACTCCAAACGCAATTTTGCCTTCAATGGCACACTATAAGTCAGACCGCGTGCGATACACTCATCTACGGTATATCTGGGCGGATCGACAAAATAGTCAAGAAAATACAATGTAAAATTGTTTCTCGTATCTGAAATGGGGAAGTTTTCGGAAAACACCTTATACATCCCTTCGTTTTTTCTTTTTTCTGTTTGAGTATCGAGTTGAAAAAAATCTCGAAATGATTTTAGTTGTACCTCCAAAAAATCGGGATAAGGGAATTGATTTTTAGCGGCAGCAAAACTAATTCTTTGTGTTTCAGCTTTTTGCGACATGTTTATTTAAAAATTATTGAACTTATTGTTTTTAACGGAAAAAAGGTTTAGGGGCTTTATCCCCTAAACCATAAGCCTGAACTAACAGGAAAGGTTTATTTGAGTTCAACCTCAGCGCCTGCTCCTGTAAGTTGTTTTTGAAGTTCTTCGGCTTCTTCTTTCGATACGCCTTCTTTCACTTTCGAAGGAGCAGCATCTACGATATCCTTAGCTTCTTTCAAGCCGAGACCGGTAAGCTCTTTAACCAATTTAACAACTGCAAGTTTGTTGGCACCTGCCGATTTCAACATAACGTCGAAAGATGTTTTTTCCTCAGCAACCGCAGCGGCAGCAGTCGGACCGGCGGCAACTGCAACAGCTGCAGCAGCAGGTTCTATACCATATTCATTTTTTAAAATTTCGGCTAATTCGTTTACTTCTTTTACTGTAAGATTAACCAATTGTTCTGCAAAAGCTTTTAAATCTGCCATATTATTGATTTTGTGTTTTTTAAATTATTAAATTAATTTGTTTTTTCGGACTGTCGTGGTTTTATCTCTTTTTTTTATTTAAACCCAACAATCTCTTTTTATTAATAAAAATATAACTTATTCCCTCTCAGACAAAGTTTTAACAATACCCGAAAGTTTATTTCCTCCGCTTTGGAGGGCAGAAACGACGTTCTTAGCAGGCGATTGCAACAATCCGATGATATCACCGATAAGTTCGTTTTTGCTCTTGATAGCAACAAGTGTATCAAGCTGATTAGCACCTACATAGAAACATTCTTCGACATAAGCTGCCTTTAATACAGGTTTTTGAACAACCTTTCCGTTACCGATAAAGTCTTTAATCAATTTTGCAGGGGCATTACCCGTATTTGACAAAAACAAAGCAGTATTCAGTTTAAGGGCATCGCCGAATTGTGAAGTATCTATTCCAAGATTTTCGAAAGCCTTTTTCAACAAAGTATTTTTCACGACAAACATTCTGACATCCTGCTTAGAACATTTTCTGCGCAGTTCGCTTACTTGTTCGGCATTCAATCCTTGTGCATCGGTAAGATAATACGATGAATATGATTTTAAAGTCTCTTCGATTTTTGAAATTAATAAGCCTTTATCCTCTTTTTTCATTTAAAATTCCTCCTAATTTTTAAAAAATTATTCGTCAATAGTACGAGTATCAATTTTAATACCGGGACTCATTGTTGATGAAAGATAAACGCTCTTCACATAAGTTCCTTTTGCCGTAGTAGGTTTCAGTTTCATAATAGTAGCCATAAACTCGCGAGCATTATCGACGATTTTTTGCTCATCAAACGAAACTTTGCCAATAGAAGTATGAACTATACCATATTTATCAACTTTAAAGTCGATTTTACCCTGCTTAACCTCAGCAACGGCTTTTCCGACTTCCATGGTAACAGTACCCGATTTGGGGTTCGGCATAAGTCCGCGAGGACCCAACACACGACCCAAAGCACCTATTTTACCCATAATGGCAGGCATAGTAATGATAACATCAATATCTGTCCAGCCACCTTTGATTTTTTCGATATACTCATCTAACCCAACATAATCCGCTCCGGCTTCTTTTGCCTCGGCCTCTTTGTCGGGAGTACATAATGCAAGAACTCTAATTTGTTTTCCTGTTCCGTGAGGCAACGACACCACGCCACGAACCATTTGGTTCGCCTTACGAGGGTCAACCCCAAGACGTACGTCAATATCAACAGAAGAATCAAATTTGGCAAAAGTAATCTCTTTTACCAATTTAGCAGCTTCTTTGAGAGAGTATGCTTTCCCCGCTTCAATTTTTTCGAACGCCAACTTTTGATTTTTTGTAAGTTTACCCATTTCTTTTTTTCAATTGAAGATTAAAAAATTAAACATTTTCGGGAAAATCACCTTTTACGGTTATACCCATACTTCTCGCAGTACCCGCCACCATACGCATAGCAGATTCTACTGTAAAACAATTCAAATCAGACATTTTTTCCGTAGCAATATTTTTTACCTGCTCCCAAGTAATTTCAGCGATTTTCTTACGATTAGGCTCAGCCGAACCGCTTTTGGACTTGGTAATTTCAAGCAATTGAACTGCCACAGGAGGATTTTTCACAACAAAAGTGAAACTCTTGTCCGAGTAGTACGTAATAACAACAGGCAAGACCTTACCGGCCTTCTCTTGAGTTCTGGCATTAAATTGCTTACAGAAATCCATAATATTCAATCCCTTAGAACCCAATGCAGGACCCACGGGAGGTGAAGGATTTGCAGCTCCACCTTTAATCTGTAATTTAATAAAACCAGCAACTTCTTTTGCCATAATTCTTTTTTGTTATTATACAATTATATTTAATTAAAGATTATTTTTTAAGCGTAACCTCAAAAAACAAAACTTTTATGTTTGTTTATAAACAAGAATAAAAAGTGGAAGCAACATTCTTATTCACACACCTTTACCCCACCTCACAGAGGCAAGAAAAGAAACAAACATCTTCTACTTTGAGAAGTTTGCAAAGGTAAAACATTTTTTTGAATCCACCAAATGTTTTTTATAATAAAATACCAAATTTATCTATTAGCTATTTTTGAGTTATTTATTTCATAAATTATAAAATAAATTTTGTACTTTTGTAAAATATTATAAATATGTCATAATAAATCACATATGGAGAATAAATTGGATTTATTAAAAAATCTAACAAATGTCAAATTTGATTTGTGAAAAACACATCAAAAAAAATTATGTCCCCAACTATCTCAATCCTAATGCCCTGCTACAATAACGCCGATTATGTCGGTGAGGCGATTGAAAGCATTCTGAATCAAACATATCAGAATTTTGAATTGATAGTGCTCGACGACTGCTCTTCGGACAACTCGGCGGAGGTTATCAAACGTTTTACCGACAAGCGGATAGTCTATCATCGCAACGAACAAAATGCAGGACTTGCCAACAACCTGAACATTGGGCTTCAAATGGCTCGTGGAGAATATATTGCACGTATGGACGGCGACGATGTCTCTCTGCCCGAAAGGTTGCAAACACAGATAGATTTTCTTGAAAATCACCCCGATATAGACCTCTGTTCGTGCGGAATGGAGATGTTCGGCAAAGACGACAAAGTATGGATACGCGAACCCGACCCCGAAGACGTAAAGATAACGATGCTCTTCTATTCGCCTATTTTGCACGCCTCGGCGATGTGGCGTAAATCGTTGTTCGACAGACACAACTTGGCATATCGGCAAGAGGCATTCCCCGCCGAAGATTATGACCTGTGGTCAAGAGCAGCAACAAACGGTTGTCGTTTGGCAAATATCCCCCGAATTCTTTACAGGTATCGCATTCATGGTGAGCAAGTTACTAAAACAGACAACAGAGCCGCCATTCGTGATAGAGAAATCAAAATCAACTATTTGCAATCGTGTTTGCCTTCGCTGTCGGCAACCGATTGTGAGCATTGCGTAGATATTTTCTTAAATTCACCCGAATTTGCGACAAACAACATAAAAGAGCGAAAAACACTGTATAATGCTATAATTAAAGCAAACCTAAACGACGGATTTTTCGACCACAAAAAGCTGAAAACCAGACTGACACGATTTTACCAAAACACCCTGGTTGCACAACTCGAGAGGAAGCCTTGTTCGGCATCAAAGCTGTATTACTCTTTAGATTTGAGGCTCAAACAATTCGCATTACTATTATTCCCTTATATTCAAATGATTAAACACAAAAACATATCAATAGTAAAAACGTTCCGTATGTGGCTTAAAATGCAACCTCCAAAAAGGAACTTTATGATAGTGCATCGAAAAACCGGTATTAATATTGCCAAGAGTGCTAAAATATTAATTGCCAACGGCAAACTGTCCATTAACAAAGGTTGGGCAAAAGGCGACCCTTTTTCAAGCTATTTATTTATGGCTCAAAATGCGACATTAAGAGTTGAGGAGAGTTTCGACATATATTCCGGAGCAAAAATTTATATAAACAAAGGGGCAGAACTCTCTTTGGGTGGTGGTTATATCAATCACAACACAAATATAAGTTGTTTTAAGAAAATAGAGATTGGCAAAAATGTAGTTATTAGCGAAAACGTAACAATACGCGATAGTGACGACCATGAAATAATTGGTTCATCTACCCCCTTCAAACAACCTATAAAAATAGGTAATCACGTATGGATAGGACTAAATGTAACTATTCTAAAAGGAGTAACAATTGGAGACGGAGCCATAATAGGAGCCGGAGCAGTGGTAACAAAAGATGTGCCGGCAAACAGCTTGGTGGCGGGTGTACCTGCAAGAGTTATAAAAGAAAATGTGTTATGGAGATAAATATAAAAGATACAGCAGTATTCAAGGGGATAGCCATAAGTTTGATGCTGTGGCATCATCTGTTCTATACCACCTTAGAATATGGTGTCCTATCGAATTATATAGGAGTATTCGGCAAAGTGTGTGTCAGTTTTTTCTTGTTTTTAAGTGGCTATGGATTGGCTAAGCAGTATAATAGGTATCCTTCGAACAAACTAAAATATTCTCTTCTATTCGTAATTAGAAAGTTAGCCAAATTTTTTATGTCGTATTGGTTTATTTTCGTATTAATTGTAGCAACAGGTTTATTTTTGGGGAGAACATTGTCTGAGGCTTATCCGAATCTAAACCGATACAAAAGCCTAATACTTGATTTTGGGGGACAAATGGGATACTTGTCATACATACCTACTTGGTGGTTTAATAAACTGATTATACAACTCTACATATTATTCCCTTTACTTTTAATTATTTTTTCTCGAAAATGGCTTGGGCTTATATCTCTCATTGTATTGGCAGTAACGGAACAATTATCATTAATAAATATATTTTCAGTTGTCGAAGGAGGAATGTTTGCTTTTTGCTTGGGGATTTTTATTGCTATTTTTCCTATCAAGATAACCAAATCGTTGAGCGTTGCTTTAATTCTTACAGCTATTATTATTGCTCTAATAATCATACGTTTCAATCTTCCTTATATACGTTTTACCTTAATTGATGCCATTTTTGTTGTAACGTTCGTCGGATTATTCAAAACATTTTGTTTATCACGCTACTCTTTCCCCATATTTACCTATTTAGGCAACCATTCTGCAAATATGTATCTTATCCATAGTTTTTTCATAATAATGTTCCCTTTATTTTGTTATCAAACCAATATGCCTATTCTTATTTTTCTTACCTTATTAATTGCTTCATTATTAGCAAGCATTATTGTGGATAAATTGCGTAAAATATCAAAATATAATATTTTGGAAGATAATATTGTAAAATATATACAATTCGGACAAACTCAAAAATGCACCTCAGAAAGTGCAGAGAAATGAGAAAACTGCACTTTTTTTAGTGCAAAAATATTAACTTTGCACATTCAAACATTATTAAAACAATGAAAGATGAACGAGTTGATAGAGAAGTTTAAAATATTATTGGCACAGATTGATACAACTTTTGTACGCTATTTGCATACCGATATTGAGTGGGAGGCGCGTCTGATAGCCTTGCTGGGAGCTCGCGGAGTGGGCAAAACTACTCTGTTGTTGCAACATATAAAACTGTATCATAATGTAGATGATACACTTTTTGTTGCTGCCGACGACCTATATTTCACCCAACATTCACTTGTAGAGCTTGCTACAAATTTTTATCGCAATGGAGGCAAACACCTTTTTATCGACGAGATACATCGTTATAAGAACTGGTCTGTGGAAGTCAAAAATATATACGACACTATGCCTCAAATGCAAGTGGTTTACACCGGTTCGTCGATTTTGGATTTGGAAAGAGGCGGAGCTGACCTGTCGCGTCGCAAACTGCAATACTACCTCTACGGGCTTTCTTTTCGAGAATATTTGAGAATGGCATATAATATTGCGATTGAAACGCATAAATGGCACGATATTTTAACCAATAAAATAAATTTTCCATTCAAAACACACCGCCCGATACAGCTCTTCAAGGAATATTTACAGACAGGATACTATCCTTTTTTTGCTGAAAAGGGATATTTGTCGAGGCTGAAAAATGTGATAATGCAAACCTTAGAGGTAGATATTCCACAGTTTGCGGGAATGAGTATCGGTTCTACTCAAAAACTGAAAGCATTGCTTTATATTATTGCTCAAAGCGTGCCGTTTAAGCCCAATTTCAGTAAGATAGCCACAGATTTAGACATAAGTCGCAACGATATAAAAAATCTTCTTTTTTACCTCGAAAAGGCAGGTTTGATAAGCCAACTTCGTTCGGATACCAACGGCATAAAACTACTTGGGAAAACCGAAAAAATCTACCTCGACAATACCAATCTCGCCTACGCTATTACCGATAGCATGCCTAACATAGGTAATATTCGCGAAACTGCTTTTTATATGACTACCAAAGTGCGACACGATGTAAAGTCTTCTTCAAAGAGCGACTTCTCCGTAGATGGTTTTACCTTTGAGATTGGAGGCAAAAGCAAACAACGTCAACAAATAAAAGATATGGAGAATGCTTATGTTGTCAAAGATGATATTGAGCATGGCTCCGAATACATAATACCATTATGGACTATAGGTTTAGAGTATTAACTAAATTACACCCGACAACAAATGAAATTCTCCATTATTATCCCTGTTTACAATGTTGAACAATACCTGACGAAGTGTTTGGACTCGGTGGTAAATCAGACTTATAATGATGAATATGAGGTTATTTGCGTAAACGACGGAAGTACCGACAGTAGCTTGGCAATTTTGGAGGAATATGCTAAGATAAGTCCGAAAGTTGTGGTCATCAACAGCCCAAACGGAGGCACCGCCTCAGCTCGTAACCTCGGACTGAATATCGCACAGGGAGAATATATATGGTTTATAGATAGCGATGATTGGATTGAAGAAAATTCACTTGAATTTCTTGCCGAATATTTAAACAAATCGAACCCCGATGTGTTCTGTTTTAACGGCAAACTGCTTTACGAAGAAGACGGGCGGGAAGAACACGACGAGGGTGTAGCTGACGATAATCTTACAGGCTGGGGATACTACAATAAGTATGCACTACAAAGGAGAAAATTTCATTTTGTATGCGTAGTATTAAGACTTTACAGACGAGAATTTCTGTTAAACAATAATCTGTTTTTTGAAGTTGGGATTTTACACGAGGATAATCTTTGGGTGCCACAAATATGTTATTATGCCCAAACAGTGAAGATTATCCCCAATATGTTATATGTTTACCGCATACGGCAAGGTTCTAAAATGAGAACGGTTACTCAAAAGCAGATAGAGGATATCATAACGGTTGCCAACCGCCTTGCCGAGTTTTTCATACCCAAAACGGATATTGATAAATCGGTTGTTTACAAAGATTTATCTTCATATTACCCAAATGTCTTAGTTTTAGCCAAAAAGTATAATTTCAATACCAGTAAGTGCTTCGATGATTTTAATTTGGGATATTATAAAGTAATTTCGGCAAAAACAATTAATGTTGTATATTATTTTTTATTAAAAATAAAAAGCCCATTAATTTTTAAATATCCTCAAATAAATAAAATATTTAAAAAACTCCATCTGATATGATTGATAATAAAATTGATATTGCTGTTTGTGTTGTTACATATAATCAAGAGCAGTACATAGAACAGTGTTTAAACAGCATTTTGCAACAGAATGTAGATTGTAATTGCAAAATCTATATTGGAGAAGACAATAGTACGGATAAAACTCTCGAAATTTGCAGAAAAATTGCGCGTGATTATCCAAATAAAATTACAATTATTGAAAATAACACTAATCTTGGACTCGTAAAAAACACAATAAATACTTTAAAACGAATTCAAAATGATGGTGCAAAATATATAGCTATATTAGACGGAGACGATTATTGGCTTAATAATGAAAAGCTTAAAAAACAGTATTATTTTTTAGAGACAAATGAAGATTACGGACTTGTTTATACCCATTCAGCATTACTTTTGAAAAATAAGTTACATTATAACAGGCAAATTTTATTAGATGGCAAAATACCATTAAAACAAATGAGAATCACACCGATTCCTAATAATACGGTTATGTTCAAAACCTCGTTATTAAATTTGATTTCGTTGAATGAATTTATAGATAGAAACTTTATGTCATGTGATTATGCCATGTATGTTTATTTTTCGCAGTACACGAAGATAAAAGGATTAGATTTTTTTTCGGCAGTAGTACGCAGAGGGCATAGTAGTGTTTCTCATCAATCAGATTTGAATATGCGTATTAAATATATCGATAACGACATAGCACAGTTTAAATACCTAAGTGACAAATTTCCTCACGAATTTTCTTTTACAAAAGAAGATGAAAAAAATCACAAAGACTATATGACCTATAAAATTGCTGTAAAATACGGACGGTATGATATAGTAAAAGAAATATTGCAACAAAACACCAATATTAAGAAACTTAATAATAGTGTTTTGTTTAAAACAAAAATCTTTTTTTCGTCTAACAAATTTTTATTTAGTATTTGGTATTTTTTTTCTAAATCGATTCGATACATTTTTAGGTTATAATTGTTACCATAATTGCCAACCGCCGAAAGAGCAAAAACATACGGAAATGATTATAAAAAAGTCTGTTCACAGATAAATTGGGATAGCTACCGTAAAGTAAGCCTATACCCGAGACACAAGTTGATATACAATCTGTTGCGAATTAGCCCGTGCTTATTCAGGTGGTATTTGAAATTAGAGAGAGTTATCAAAAAAGCAAGATAAACACTTGATAAAAAGCGATTTACACAACCAAGCCGAATACTACCGATAGATTATTGAATATTTCCATAATATTTCTAAAAAGTAAATATAATTTTACTTTTCTTGTCGTTTTATGATTATCATTTTATGATAAAATTGTATCTTTGCAATTACAACAAAACAAACAAATATGATAAATCCATTCGTTACAAACGGTTATGCAGGTGCAGACTATTTTTGCGACCGCATTCGGGAGACCGAAGATATGGTCAGGTTGCTTACCAATGGCAACAATATCGCATTGATTTCGCCTCGACGATACGGCAAGACCGACTTGCTTCGACACTGTTGCGCACAACCTGCCATAGCCGACCATTATTATACATTTATTATCGACATATATTCGACTCATTCGCTCGCAGAGCTGGTCGGCAAAATTGGCAATGTAATTCTTGAAACACTGAAACCCAAAGGGCGAAAGGCTTGGGAGAAGTTTCTCTCCGTGCTTGTTTCCGTCAAGGCCGGTATCAGTTTTGACATCAACGGATTGCCCTCTTGGACGCTAAGTGTGGGCGATTTGCATACCCCATCAACCACATTGGACCGAGATATTTACATATCTGAAAGAGGCGGACAAACCTTGTATTATCGCAATTGACGAGTTTCAGCAAATAACAAAATATGGCGACAAAAATATCGAAGCGGCTTTGCGTACATACGTTCAATATTGCAGCAATGCAAATTTCGTCTTCTCGGGCTCGCAGCAACAATTGATGGGAACTATATTTACCTCTCCAGCACGCCCCTTTTATCAAAGTGTAACCATTTATGCATTGCAACGTCTGCCCTTAGAAAAGTATGCGGACTTTTGCCTACATCATTTTCGCAACCGAAACAAACGACTGGAAGCAGCCGTTGTGGATAATCTATACTCACGGTTTGACGGTATAACTTACTATGTGCAACGGGTAATGAACGAACTCTATTCGCGTACGGCAATCGGTGAAATTTGCAAACAGGATACTGTTGAAGACGCTATTAGAGATATTATCGGTGCTTCTTCGCCCATATATGAAAATCTGATATATCAGTTACCCGAAAAACAAAGTCTTGTATTGAAGTCGATTGCCAAAGAGGGGGAAGTAGTACAGATTACGTCAGGGAGATTTGCAAAACGACATGGGCTGGTTTCGCCGAGTGCAGTGAAATCCGCCGTCAATGCGTTGTTAGACAAAGATTTGATAACATTTGAAAAAGGAGTGTATCGGATTTATGATAAGTTTTTGGAAATTTGGTTGAGACAAGTATGAAATTTTCCGTAATAATGTTGCTAAAATGATTTGATTTCCAAACAGGAGTAGTACAAAACAGAAAAAATATGTAATTTTGCATTCCGATTGCAAAAATGTATAATATGATAGAACGTACCATTACGCAAATATTGAGAAGCAGGCTACAAAAGTTTCCTATTGTAAGCCTTACCGGACCTCGTCAGTCGGGTAAGACCACCTTGCTTAGAAACGCTCTTCCCGAATACAAATATTTCAACCTCGAACGATTAGACATAAGACAACTTATAAAAGACGATCCAATGGGTTTTTTAGAACACCAAGGCGATAAAATCATTTTCGACGAAGCCCAACGTCTCCCCGAACTATTCAACTACATACAAGTGGTCTCCGACGAACGGAGCAGCGCCGGACAATATGTCTTATCCGGGTCACAAAGTTTTTTAATGAATCAAAATATATCACAGAGTTTAGCCGGCAGAGCGCAGATAAGCCATCTATTACCTTTCGATACTTCGGAGATAAAGCCCGACAGCGATATCTATACTGCAATTTACAAAGGCTTTTATCCGCGAATATACGATTTCGGAATAGAGCCGAACGAATTCTACTCGTCTTATATTCAAACATATATAGAACGAGACGTAAGAGAGATAAAATCAATCGAAAACCTTGGCAATTTCACACGATTTATTGGGCTTTGTGCCGGAAGAATAGGGCAAGTGCTCAATCTGAGTTCGTTGGCTAATGACGCAGGAATATCGGTAAATACGGCAAAGTCGTGGCTTTCGCTCTTGGAAGCGAGTTACATCGTCTATCAGCTTCCGCCGTACTACAACAACTTCAACAAACGAGTGATAAAATCGCCCAAAATCTATTTTTACGATACAGGCGTAGCATGTGCCTTGCTTGGAATACGCACCCCCGAAATGGTGCAGACACACTATATGTACGGCTCTCTATTCGAAAACTTTGTAATCAGCGAGATTGTAAAACAACACTATCATACAGGGCTTAAACCTGCCATATATTTTTGGAGAGACAACAACGGCGTGGAGATAGATTGTTTGGTCGAAAGCTCAACAAGGTCGCTATATGCGATAGAGATAAAGGGGGGAGCCACAATGAACAGCGACTATCTAAAAAATCTAAAACTATTTCCACAACAACAGGAGGTAGCACAATATATCATTTACACAGGCAAAGACAATATCAAAATGCCCGAATACCAAATTATTACCATCAAAGATATCAATGTATTAATTCAAAAAATAATAGGCAACAAAAAATAGCTTTATACCGATTTGCAGTCGTATTGCAAATATGCATAAAAAATCGGAAATAACTTTTTCAATAACTTAAACCTGCACAATAAAAATAATGAAATTTGTTTTTGAACCCTTAAATATCTCCATACTATGTTTTCCGTAATAATACCCCTTTACAACAAAGCTCCATACGTGGCAAAGGCTATTGAGAGCGTTTTAAATCAGACTTTTCGGGAGTTTGAGGTTATAGTTGTCAATGACGGCAGCCAAGACAACTCTTTGGAAGAGGTTCGAAAGTTTACCGACAGTCGTCTAAGCATTATCAATCAAGAGAATAGCGGAGTTTCGACTGCACGCAACAATGGAGTAAAGCAAGCCAAATACCCTTATGTCTGTTTCCTTGATGCGGACGATTGGTGGGCTAATACCTTTCTGGAAGAGATGGAAGGGTTGATAACGGAGTTTCCCGACTCCGGAATTTATGGGACGAGCTATTACATAGTGAAAAACGGCAAAAACAGAGTAGCTCCGATAGGAGTACCGCACGGTTTTGAGCGGGGTGTTATCGACTATTGCAAGGTATATTCCGAAACGCTGTGTATGCCATTGTGGACTGGGGCGGTATGTATGCCAAGAACTGTTTTTGAGTCCGAAAACGGCTTTAAACCGGCGCTCAAACTCGGCGAAGACTTCGATCTGTGGGTACGCGTGGCATTGAAGCACAAAGTAGCGTTTTTGAACAAACCCTTGGCATATTACAATCAAGATGTGGAGGTAGCAAACAGGGGAGTGGTGGACGATAAAATTTATCCTCCCACAACACATTTTATTTTCAACCTCGACTACCTAAATCTACAAGAATCCGACAATAGCACCTTAAAAGAATTACTCGACAAACTACGTGTTTATACATTATTCAGATACCACATACAACAGGCTTACACCAATGAGTACAAACAAGAAATCAACAAGGTAAATTTCGGCAAACAACCACTGTCCGTCAGAATGCAATATACTACACCTATATGGTTGTTAAAACAATATTATAAATTGAGACTAATTGCTAAAAACATATTAAGATGAAGATAGTCAGAAAAGTACTAAATAAAATACGAGGTGTCCAGTCGATAGACAAACTTCGTCGTAGAGGTCTGAAAATAGGAAAAAATGTTACCATAATGGAGGGAGTAATAATCGACCCTTCGCATTGTTGGCACATTACTATCGGCGATAATGTGATATTGGCGCCCAGAGTTCATATACTGGCTCACGATGCAAGTACAAAGCTCTTTTTGAACCACACACGAGTGTCTGATGTGTCGATAGGCAGCAATGTGTTTATAGGAGCCGGAAGCATTGTTTTGCCGGGAGTTGCTGTCGGCAGTAATGTTGTAATCGGAGCCGGAAGTATTATCAAAAAAGATATTCCCGACAACTCGGTGGCAGTAGGCAATCCTGCTAAGGTAATATGTACATTGACCGAGTACATAAGTAAACAAAAGACAAAAATGAATTCTCAAAACGTATTTGACGAATCGTTTACTCTACGCAATTCGGAATTTTCGGATATACACCGAAAGTCGATGCTCTCCGCAAGCAACAATTTTAAGGAAATATTTGTCGAATAGAATATAAATCAATGAAAACAGCATACTTATTCGGTTCGTTAAACAGGGGTGGGACAGAGACATTGATGCTTGATGTGTGTCAGAATCTTAGTAAAGAAGATTTTGATGCGATAGCGTTTTACCGTAAAGGCGGTGTCTTGGAGCAGGATTTTATCAAAACCGATGTGCCTTTTGTACATTTACCCACAAGTAAAAACATTTTTAGATACTTATATAAACTTCGGAAGTCAATCATCTCCAACAACATAGACATCATACACGCCCAACAGCCTATTGATGCTCTTTTCGCCAGACTTGCCTGTATCGGCACAAAAGTAAAGATAGTACTGACTTTTCACGGCTTCGACTACAACGACAACCAACGGCTGATTGGTTTCATAATTCGTCGTACCGACCGAAATGTATTTGTAAGCAATTATCAACGAGATTATTACGTAAAAAAATATAATTTGAATCCGTCGAAGCAAGAGGTAATTTACAACGGCATTAATTTTGACAAACTAAAACCGTCTGATAATCAGCAAAATATTTCGATACGAGAAGAACTTAAATTGCCTCTATCGACCTTACTGTTCGGTATGGTAGGTAATTTCAATACAGGCAGAGACCCAATGATGGTATGTCGTTTTTTGAAGTTGTTAAACGAACAAAATGTTGATTTTCACTTCATTTTCATAGGTAAAAGGGTGGATAATGAGCCTGAGCGTTACGACAGTTGCGTAGAGTTTTGCCAAAAAAACGGACTGACGCATAATGTAAGTTTTCTTGGGGTTCGTAACGATGTGCCTCAAATCTTGTCGGCACTCGATGCCTTTGTATATGCCACCGACCACGACACTTTCGGTATTGCCGTGGTAGAAGCCATCGCAAGCGGGACACCGGTATTTGTCAACGACTGGGCGGTAATGACGGAGATTACACAAAAAGGGGAACTCGCCACATTGTACAAAACCAAAGATGAAAGCGACCTACTCAAAAAATTTGTGTTATTTTTGCAAAATAAAAACAGTATAAAACCAAAAGCCGAAGAGAGAGCTCGTATCGTCAGAGAACAATACAGCATAAGACGGCATATAGAAAACACAAAATCGCTGTATAAAAAACTGATAACCACCTAACAACCAATGCTCAACTATTTCCCGAAATATTTTACATCAAAAGCAATTGCAATCTATTTCATTGCATTAATAGTAATATCTGTGGCATTTAGTCGTCATAGTATGAATTTTATGTGGATGATATTCGGAGTGGTCGAAGTGGTGGGCTTTTTCTATTTTGTCAATATTATAACGAAGAGGTGGGCTTTCCTACCCGAAAAACTGTTTGTCAAACGGTTATTTACCTCTGCTCTGCTCTTACGATTAGCTTGGGTAATATTCAGTTACTTCTTCTATAAAATAATGACGGGGCAACCCTTTGAGTTCGCAGCTGCCGATGCTATCGGATATCATGGTAACGGAGAGTGGGGAGCTATCAATTTCAAGCGGGGCAATTTCGACATACCCAATATATTCGGGTGGTTAGATGTGTCGGATATGGGTTATTCCACATATCTCTCCGTATTATATGTGCTTACCGACGACAGCATAATTATAGCCCGTCTGCTGAAAGCCGTTTGGGGAGCATGGACATGTATATTGGTCTATAAGGTAACAGTTCGCAATTTCGGCGACAATACGGCTCGTATCGCTGCTATTATCTGTATGTTTTGGGCTAACTTCATATATTACACGGGATTACACCTTAAAGAGACGGAAATGGTATTTCTGTGTGTCGCCTTTGTAGAGAGAGCCGATTTTCTGTTACGTTCCGACAAAATAAAGTTAAAAAACGTAGTCGTCCCCATACTTATAGGCGGTATATTATTCACTTTCCGAACAGTATTGGGAATTACCGCATTTTTTGCTCTATTTACCTCACTTGTTTTTATATCGTCCAAATCATTGAAACAGAAATGGAAACGTCCGTTGATAGTACTGTGGTTGCTATTGGCGGCAGCCTATTTTATGGGAGGACGCATAGCTTCGGAAGTAGAACAGATATGGACAGACCGCTCCGACAACCAAAGCACCTCAATGGAATGGAGGGCAAAAAGAGAAGGAGGCAATACTTTTGCCAATCAAAAAGGGGCTGCCGTATTTGCTCCGGCTATTTTTATCATACCAATACCAACGATGATTGTTATAGAAGGACAAGAAAACCAACAACTTATGCACGGAGGTAATTTTATAAAAGATATATTGGCTTTTTTTGTACTCTTTGCATTTATCGTAATATTGAGAAACAAAAAATGGAGAGATGTATC
>JBGXXV010000100.1:0-41221 GCA_041814825.1 Bacteroidota bacterium
GCGAGGGAAAAAGCTCCTCCTCAAGCCCCGCCACAAAGACATAATCAAACTCCAAACCCTTTGCCGAGTGTATCGTCATAAGCGTTACCTTATTGCGTTCTGCCTCCGTATCGGTGTCTTGGTCGGTAAGTAGCGACACCTCCGCCAAAAATTCGGAGAGAGAGGGGTTGTCGTCGCCCGAAGCCCTTTTTTGCTCACAATACTCATGGATAGCACTAAGAAGCTCACGTACGTTCTCAAGTCGCGATATGTTCTCAATATCGTCGTTAGAAGACAACTCGCTCATTATACCGCTCTCTATTATTATTTTTTCTGCCGTCAGATAGGCATCGTGCGTTTTATAAACATCCGTCAGGGAAAATATTATATCACCGAACTTTTTGAGTTTGCCTTTGGTAGCCGCATTGAAGTCGTTAGGTAAATTATCTATCTCAAATATAACCTTCAACGGACTGATATGCTGACTTTGAGCCAAACTCATCAACTTGCTTAAACTCTTTTCGCCAATACCGCGAGCAGGATAGTTGATGACCCGCCTAAGGCTTTCGGCATCAAGATGATTAATAACGAGCCTCATATACGCCAAAACGTCTTTTATCTCTTTTCGAGAATAGAAACTAAGCCCTCCATAGATACGGTACGGAATATTGTTATTGCGGAGAGCATCTTCGATGACACGACTCTGTGCATTGGTGCGGTAAAGCACTACCATATCCGAATAGCGTTTGCCTCTAAACACCGCATTTTTTACCTCGTCGGTGATAGTGTCTGCCTCATTGCGGTCTGTGAAACAGCTCATCACTCTTATTTTATCTCCTTTCGGTAAATTTGAATATACCTTTTTGGGTATTTGAAAACGGTTTTTTGCTATCAACGAGTTTGCCGCCTCCACAATGGTTTGTGTCGAGCGGTAGTTCTCTTCGAGCTTGAATATTCGGCAGCCCTCGAAACTCTTCTGAAAATATAGTATATTGTCTATATTGGCTCCGCGAAAAGAGTAGATACTCTGTGCATCGTCGCCTACAACGGCTATCCTATGGTGTGCCGCTGCCAACATATTGATTATTTGATGTTGGGCAATGTTTGTATCTTGATACTCATCGACAAGGATAAAGGCAAAACGCTTTTGGTATTTTTCCAAAATCTCTTGATTGTTTTTAAACAACGTAAAGGTATAAACCAAAATATCGTCGAAATCCATAGCGTTTGCCTCTCTGCAACGAGTGCAATAGGTCTGAAAAATATCGACAAAGTGCTGCCTGCCTGAGTGAAAATCGTCCTTTACCCAATCCTGATTGGCTCTATATGCAGCGGTGGTTATCAAACGGTTTTTCATTGCCGAAATACGGTTATAAACCCCCGACGGCGAATAGACCTTTTCGTCGAGGTTCATCTCTTTTATAATACTCTTTACCAGTGTTTTGCTGTCTTGTGTGTCGTATATTGTAAAGTCGGGCAAAAAACCTATTGCATCGACCTCCTGACGCAATATGCGCAAAAACACCGAATGGAACGTACCTGCCCATAGGTAGCGTGCCACACTCTGCCCAACTATTTGCATTATACGCTCTTTCATCTCGCCTGCCGCCTTGTTGGTAAAGGTAAGAGCCAAAATCGAACTCGCAGGGAAACCCTGTTCGATGAGGTACGCAATCTTGTACGTTAGAACGCGTGTCTTGCCCGAACCTGCTCCGGCAACTATCACCGACGGACCGTCGCAATAGACGACAGCTTCCATTTGGGCTCTATTGAGCAGTTTGTTAATCTCCGAAATTTTGTCCGACATAAAAAAATCATTTTTTGAGGCACAAAGGTAAAAAATAATTTTGAGTTTTTAAATTGATTGCCGGTCTTTGGCTTTGCCGATAGGGTAAAAAAAAATCGAATTTCATTGATACATTTAACCATCTATTTTTCAACGCATAACACAACATTATTTATTTGGTTTTAGAGTTCAACTAATACCAAATTTTGATTTTTAAATTATTTTTTGTAACTTTGCAAATTTATTTCCCTAATACAAGAAAATGAGACAACTTAAAATCACACCATCTATTACTAATCGTGAGAGTGATTCTTTAGACAAATATCTCCAAGAAATTGGTAGAGAAGAGCTTATCACTATTGAGCAAGAAGTAGAGTTGGCACAAAGGATTCGAAAAGGCGACCACGCTGCTCTTGACAAACTTGTTCGTGCAAATTTACGTTTTGTTGTGTCCGTTGCCAAACAGTATCAAAATCAGGGGTTGTCACTTCCGGATTTGATTGACGAAGGTAATCTTGGCTTGATTAAAGCCGCCGAAAAATTTGACGAAACAAGAGGATTTAAGTTTATTTCTTATGCTGTATGGTGGATTCGCCAATCTATTTTGCAGGCATTAGCCGAACAGTCGAGGATAGTTCGTCTGCCTCTTAATCAAGTAGGGTCTTTGAACAAAATCAACAAAGCATTCCAACGTTTCGAACAAGAACACGAACGATTGCCATCTGCCGAAGAGATAGCTTCTGACTTAGACCTGCCACTCGACAAAATCACCGATACCATGAAAGTATCGGGCAGACACATATCGGTAGATGCTCCATTTGTTGATGGCGAAGACAACTCGTTGCTCGACGTGCTTATGAATGACAATTCGCCTATTGCAGACCAAAAACTGATGAGCGAATCGCTGTTGACAGAGATAGAGAGAGCATTAGATGCCCTATTGCAAGAGAGAGAGAGAGAGATTGTAAAAATGTTTTTTGGAATCAGTTGCCCCGAGATGACATTAGAAGAGATTGGCGACCAATTCGGACTCACTCGCGAAAGAGTACGACAAATAAAAGAAAAAGCCATTCGCAGACTTAGAAATAACTCAAAAAACAAACTACTTAAAGTATATTTAGGTTGATAAAATCAACTTTTAGTTACACAAAAATATTGTAACCAACTAAAAAAAGCCTTTTATATCGCATAAAAGGCTTTTTATCATTAATTTAACGAAATCTGTACGAGACTCCGCCTGTAAGCCAAAAGCCGGGTTGCGGAATATTGCCGAAATCGACATAAGTATTGTCGAAAATATTATTGGCAGCCACAAATAAGTTAAACCCTTTTAGAGCATAATCTACCTTGATATCCAAGATAAAAAAAGGCTTGTAATCGACACGCTCTGCTGGCCTTAGGTCAATGTATTGTGTGTACGAACCTTCTCGGTCTTGCCAACGGAAGGTCCACGTCATCGAAAGATTTTTGACTATATCGTGATTCAAAGTAGCTGTAATCTTATGTTTTAAATAATTGAAAACATACTGCGATATGGGGTTTTGAGTGCCATCGGCACTATTGTTGTTTTGTGTGATGTGTTGATACCCCAGACGTAATGTATTGAATGGTTGATTTTTCCCTGCAAATTCTTCCATATTCACAACCACATTGCCGTTTATACCGACAGTGGATAATTTATAGCCTTTTGCAACATTTACCGAATGCCATTTTGAGTCTGCTTCGTTGTAAATCCAGTCGATAAGGTTTTCGCCAATGCTATAAAAGGTCGAACCGCTTATAGTCAATGCTTTGCGGTAATAACGAAACCCTATCTCTGCCGAACGCGTGTATTCGGGCAAAAGTTTGGCATCGCTCACATGTGTGCGAGTAGTATAAAAGAGTTCGGTAAAGGTCGGCATACGTGTTGCCATATCCCACGAGGCGTAAAGGCTCAATCGGTCGGATGGACGATACGAGGCGTTTATGGCAGGATAAAAACGGAATGTATTCGCTATTGCCGTGTTGTAGTTGAGTATGCCACCGACGGATATTGTAAGTCTATCGAGTACTACGTTGTGTTCGGCGAAATAGTTGATATTGGTACGATTGTAGCTTTTGGTGTATTTGCCGATGGTATCGGGCATAGCATTGCCGAGAACAGAACTTAGTATGCCCTCGTTGCGTACCTCGCCGCCAAAACTTGTAATACCAAACCTCGAACTGTATTGGGCATTGAGGCTGATACCAAACAGGTCGCTCCGATGATAGTTGTGGTCTTTGTACCAAGCAGGGACATCGGGTGTACCTTCGCGTATAAGCTGAAAGCAATCGTAATGGCTACTCCAATATATCTGTGGGATAAATTTGAGTTTACCTTTTGTCTCACCCCTAACCGACGCAAACACGCCTTTGGTATCGTCGTATTGGTTTGGGTAAGCTGCCGAATAGAAGGTATTTGCACCATATTTTTTAGCATTAAACCCAAATTGAAAATCGATAGTAGCTCTGTCGTCCATCACAAAACGGCTCTGCAAAAGCGAATTGAAGATGTTGTAATCGCTGTTGCGGATATAGCCGTCCGACCGACCATATCCTACCGATAGGCTGTGCGTAGAGTGTTTGGCTCGGTAAGAGCCGCGGAGTTCGGCTCCGAAAAGTCCGTACATACCGCCTTCGAGCTTAGCAAAGGCATTCGATGCGGTATCTTTTTTGGTGATAATGTTAATACCTCCCGACATAGCACTTGCTCCGTAGGCAAGCGATGTAGGACCTTGCACTATCTCGATACGTTCTATATCGGATAGGTTGACCGGAATGTCTAAGCTGTAATGTCCTGTTTGGGGGTTTGTCAGATTTACTCCGTTGAGGAGTATTGCTACTTGGTCGGCTGATCCGCCTCTAAGCGAGATATCGGCTTGTACGCCGTGCGGAGAGCGTTGCAGGAGATCGACCACTGCCACATAGTTCAAGAGGTCTTGAACGCTCTTGACGGGCGCCTGCTCTATCTCGGTTCTACCTACGATGGTTACTTGCTTGGCAGCAATGCCGGAAGGCAACTCTACCTTTGTAGCCGTAACCACCACCTCGTCCAACTCTCCCTCAGAGATGGAGTCTAAGGAGGTTGCTATTCGAATCTTCTCCTCCGGATTTACCGAAGCCGCATGAGCGTTTATCAGGGTACAACCCGACAAAAAGCCGATAGTAATCACTTTTTGCATACTTCTAAACGCACTGAACGACTTACGGGCAAAACGTCGGAATCGAATGACCTCCACCGTGTTACACTGTCTTTTATTCATTATATATTATTTTAAATTAAAAAACATGCAAAGATAGCATTTTTTTTGGGGGGTTGGTTAATGGTTGAAGCGTTATTTGCTTTCATTGGGGCTATCTGCCCCAACCTAAAAGAGAATAAAACAAGATTGGAGCTTTGGTACGATTGATAATATATTGTACAGTAATGAAATTTTATAAACAAAAAACTGAAATTCAAAAAGCTATCACCCTAAATTTAAAAAAAAACTTTTATCGGACACCAATAATTAAAAATGAAGAAGTTCGACGATAGAGTAAAACTTTCTATTGCATCATAAATGGATATATAAAAAAAGCCTTATTAAAAGGCTTCCCATTATATTTATGTAAAAAAAAGATTACTCCTTGATTCGAGAGTTTAAAAACTCCAATATTTCGTTCGTAATATTCAACGATTCGTCGGCATAAAGCACATTATCGGTTAACGAACTTGTAGATACGATTATAGCAAATCTTTTGTCTTTGTTTATCTCGCTGATAGCCAAAGCGATACTGTCTTTTAGCTGTAAGGAGAGTTTCTGTTGTTCGTTCATAAATTGTGTTTCGAGAGTTTCGCCTAATGTTCTTACTTCAATTTCCTTTTTTTGAAGACGGGCTGCCTCTTGCTCGGCTCTTTCACGGCTCAAAAAAGCGTTATTTTCGATTTTTTTTTGAAACTCAGCCATTTCCTGCTGTAGCTGTCTTGCCTTTGTATTAAGGGACAGACGCGCATCTTCGGCTTTTTTAGTCGTTGTTTCGCGAGCCTTGATTGCAAACGTATATTTATCCAAAATGGAATCCGTATTTACAACGCCTATGGCGACAGAAGAAGCAGCGTTAGCCGTTACACCGGTATTTACAGGGGTTTTAACTTCTTTTTTCGAATTGCCTCCACAAGCAATTAGACAAAGAGCTACAATAGAAATAGTAAAAAATTTCTTCATAATATTAAATATTTTTTGATTTTGCAAAATTACGAAATAATTCTTATATGTTTGGTTTAATAATAGTTAAATAATATTATTTTTATATACAAAACAACTATTGGCACCCAAAGTCTGTTTGCAAACAATGTCATAATCGGTCAGAGTAGGAGCCGGTACACCATTTTTGATAATTTGATTCGATATTTCTACGTGGCATTCGTCCCAACAACCGTATTCAACAAAAGCATTGAGGAGTTGTCGTCCGCCCTCTACTATAACCGACTGTATATTATACATATAAAGTTTTGATAAAATTTGTGGCACTATATTTATCCCGAAATCCAATTTAATAAATTCGGTATTACCTTTTGTCTCTTCCTTTATTTGATTGAAAATAAGTGTTCTGGTAGAGCCGTCAAATATATTACTGCCTGACGGCACTTTCAAACTCCTGTCGATAAGCACTCTAACAGGATTTCGCCCACTCCATTTACGAACCGTAAGATGAGGATTGTCTAATATTGCCGTACGAGTAGCCACCATTATGGCTGCCTCCTGTGTCCGTATTTGATGATTGAGTGTTTTGGTAATCTTATTTGATATTTTTAGAGGTTTTATGTCGCTATTATCTCTAAGAATATCAATAAAACCATCGGATGTCTGAGCCCATTTGAGCAATATATACGGACGTTTTTTTTCGATAAAAGTAACAAAACGTCTATTCAGACACCTACATTCGTTCTCCAAGACACCCTCTACAACCTCTATTCCTGCATTTCGTAAGATATTGATACCATTACCGTTTACCTTAGGGTTTATGTCACGCATACCCACTACCACTTTTGGAATACCTTTGCGAATTATCAAATCCACACAAGGGGGCGTTTTGCCATAGTGCGAACAGGGTTCGAGATTGACATACAATGTAGATTGTTTGAGCAGGCTTTCGTCTTTGACCGACGATATTGCATTTACTTCGGCGTGTAATTCGCCATACCCCTTATGGTAGCCCTCTCCGACGATTTTATCGTTATAAACCACTACCGCACCAACCATTGGATTGGGTGCGGTTTTCCCTTTGGAATATTGAGCCAGCGTAATGCACCGATTTATATAGATTTCGTGATTCATTTTAGAGATAACCCGAAAATTGTATTAATTAGCTGATTTTGCCATTCATATCAAAAACAAATGAGTGCAAAGATAAGAAAAAAAGAGATACAACAGACAATCAAATTGCTATTATTGATACCTAAATGATATAAAAAGTAATGACTTCCCAACCGTAGGAAGCCATTACCTAAAAAATTCTAAACTAAAAACAACTTTATCAATTGTGTTCAAAAAGTACGTCGTCTTGAAGCACCGAAGTACCGGCAGGGGCTACCACTTTGGTAATAGTACCTGAACATTCGGCGGTGATGTTGTTTTCCATTTTCATACTTTCCATAACCATAAGTATGTCTCCTTCTTTGAAAGCAGTACCGGGTTCTACCAATACTTTAAGAACGCTTCCCGGAAGCGGAGCTTTGATGGTTTTGGTGCCTTGTCCTGCCGACGACGGCGTAGATGCTGCCTGAGGAGTTGCCGCAGGTGTAGCTGTCGGTACAGCAGTCCGGGTAGGAGCAACAACAGGTTTGGCGGCAGGTCGTGCCATCGGAGCAGATATGGTCTGTCCTCCATCAATATTTACCTGATATAGATTTCCATTAACTTCGACTTCTGCTAAGTTGCCGTCAACAGATTTTATTTCAACTTCATACTTACTTCCGTTGATATCAAATTTGAATTGTGTCATTTTTTTATAAATTGGTTTTGTTTATTACTTGATAAATTTTGTCACCCCAAGGTGATTTTGAACGTTTTATTGTAAGCACATTGCTTTCGTTGTCGTGGATAGAATCGCTGAAATATAGGCTTAGAGCCATTGCTATTGCTACCACTTCGTTTGGCATACTATTCATATTATTCTATTATTTTATATTGTTCAAATAAAATTACAAAGGTATATTGTCGTGCTTTTTGAGCGGGTTGGTTACCTTTTTGTTTTGCAACGATTGGAAAGCACGAATAATACGGAAACGGGTATTGCGGGGTTCGATAACGTCATCTATATAACCGCGAGAAGCAGCCTGATACGGATTTGCAAATTTATCTTTGTATTCCGACTCTTTGTCGAATATGAATTTCGCTTTTTCGTCGGCATCTGCAATAGCCGCAATATTTTTACCTTCAAGTACCTCTACGGCTCCACTTGCACCCATTACGGCAATCTCCGCATTAGGCCAAGCATAGTTGAGGTCGCCTCGCAATTGTTTGCAGCTCATCACAATATGAGCTCCACCGTACGATTTGCGGATAGTAACTGTTACCTTAGGTACAGTAGCCTCACCATAAGCAAACATAAGTTTGGCTCCATGAACGATAATACCGCTGTACTCTTGTCCAGTACCCGGTAAAAATCCCGGAACATCCACAAGGGTAAGGATAGGAATATTGAATGCATCACAGAAACGCACGAAACGAGCCGCTTTTCTCGAACTGTCGCAGTCAAGTACCCCGGCAAGAAATTTAGGCTGGTTGGCAATAATACCTGTCGATACGCCGTTGAAACGAGCGAAACAACAGATAATATTCTGAGCATAAAGAGGTTGTACTTCCAAAAATTCGCCGTTATCGACAATAGAGCGGATAATATCCTTCATATCGTATGGCTTATTCGGATTGTCGGGTACTATTTCGTTAAGTACGTCGTCGGCACGGTTGATTGGGTCGTTGCACTCAACCACAGGCACCTCTTCCATATTGTTTTGAGGAATATACGATATAAGCTGACGTGTAAGCTGCAAACACTCCTCTTCCGAAGCCGATTTGAAGTGAGCCACACCCGATTTGCGAGAGTGCATTCCTGCCCCTCCCAAAGCCTCTGTTGTAACGTCTTCGCCTGTAACCGATTTTACTACTTTCGGTCCGGTTATAAACATATATGAGTTTTGTTCGGTCATCATAATAAAGTCGGTAAGAGCAGGCGAGTAAACCGCACCACCGGCACAAGGTCCGAATATCAACGAAATCTGAGGTACTACACCCGATGCAAGGATATTACGTTCGAAAATTTCGGCGTATCCTGCCAAAGCATTAGAGCCCTCTTGAATACGAGCACCGCCCGAATCGTTGATACCGATTATGGGGCAACCTATTTTCATGGCATAATCCATAACTTTGCAGATTTTCTCCGACATTGTCTCCGAAAGAGAACCACCTATAACGGTGAAGTCCTGTGCAAAAACGCACACCATACGACCGTCGATAGTACCGAATCCAACTGCAACACCGTCGCCGAGATAGACCTCTTTTTCCATACCGAAATTAACACAACGGTGTGTTTTGAACATATCCATCTCTTCGAACGAACCCGGGTCGAGCAGCATTTCTATACGCTCACGAGCTGTATATTTACCTTTTGCGTGTTGAGCGTCAATTCTCTTTTGTCCACCGCCAAGTTTGGCTTGTGCACGCATATCGACAAGCTTTTTAATCTTTTTCTGATTTTCGAATGTCATCATAATTATTATAAATTATTTTATTTTATATTTCAAAGTTTAAATACAATTTTCTAATTTTCGAAGCATAAGACCATTAGTTTACATAGGAATAATTGGTTCATTGAGTCTTGGGATAGTCCTAAAACCGTCAAACACCAAATCTTTGGCTACATATTCATCTTTTACCGGCTCTTCTTTTACCAAATCGGTTGATAAATATTTCTTATTG
Source organism: Bacteroidota bacterium (assembly GCA_041814825.1). Lineage (GTDB taxonomy): Bacteria > Bacteroidota > Bacteroidia > Bacteroidales > Paludibacteraceae > F0058. Next base: position 9,745 of record JBGXXV010000100.1, read on the forward strand.
TCGTCGGCTATAAATGTTACCACAACCGAATTGTCGCCCAACTGCTCACGCAATCGGATAGCTCCGGCTATATTACAGCCGGACGAAATACCTACGGCCAAACCTAACTGTTGAGCAAGTTTTTGTGCAATAAGAATAGAATCACCGTCACTAACAGGGATAACACTATCCAATTCGGAGAGTTGTACTATCTTAGGTATAAACTCATCGGTAAAACCCTGTATTCTGTGGCATCCGCACTTAGAACCATTCGATAAGATACGGCTTTCGGCAGGCTCCAACGGACATACTTTTGCCGAAGGGTGGTGTTTTTTGATATACCTGCCCACACCCATAATGGTACCGCCCGTACCTACTCCCGATACTACACCGTCAACGGTCAATCCGACAGAGGCGAGCTGACGACATATCTCTATGGCGGTAGTATGACTGTGTTCCAAAATATTATCTTGGTTCTCGAACTGTAAGGGGAGAAACACTCCACCCTGTGCCGCTAATTTTCTACTCAACTCGAGTCCTCCCAAGAAACCGCCCTCTTCTTTGGACACCAATACCAATTCGGCACCCAATGACTTCAAAATATCAATACGCTCTTTACTCAACCAATTGGGCATAATAATTTTAACCTTATGCCCCAAAGCTCGTCCGATAGCGGCAAAAGAGATGCCCGTATTGCCCGACGTAGCCTCAACGATAGTGTCGGTAGGAGAGATAGTGCCTTTTCTATACGCTTCTTGAAGTATGTATAGCGCCATTCTGTCTTTGATACTGCCACTGTAATTGTAATACTCAACTTTTGCGTAAATCTTACCTTGTTTGTTTTTGTAACGATAATGAAGTTCGACCATAGGAGTATTACCTACCAAATGCCATAAATCTTTAAAACATTTTTGTGAAAACATAACTTATTTATTTGTAATTTATTATCATATCAAAGATTGCGATACAAAAGTAGTGTTTTTTTTTTGAACAGAGACAAAAAAACGACATTTTCGCAATTTACGTTTTTGGATATCGGTATGTAAGATAGAAATCTATTATTCCCGAAATCAACAGAGTCAATGCCCAAGCAGAATGATTTTGGTACATAAGATAGGCTGTAGCTATAAAGCCCGCCACAACAATAAACTGCTGACTGTTGAGACGTCTTATTCGGCGGTCTTCGCTCTTAGGCAGCATTCTTAGTCTAAAAACGGTATTTACCAAAGCACCTACACCTAACATATAAAAACCGGCTTTGAAATCTAAAACATGTACCACAGCTCCTGCTATTACCAAAGCATATCCTATAAAAAAACCTATATTTATCAGTTTATTATTCATTACCGTACGAAATATTGATTTCAATTGGACACAAAAGTACCTATTGAGCCACCGCTTAACAATTTTTTCAGATTGCCTCTTTTATCCATATTAAATACTATTATGGGCAAATTATTTTCGGCACACATAGCAGTAGCCGTAAGGTCCATAACTTTAAGATTTTGACGATACACCTCATCAAATGTTATTTTATCGAATTTTACGGCATTCGGATTTTTTTCGGGGTCGCTGTCATACACGCCATCCACACGAGTACCTTTGAGCATCACATCAGCCTCTATCTCTATTCCTCGTAGTGAGGCACCGGTATCGGTCGTAAAATACGGATTGCCCGTACCCGCCGAAAAGATAACTATTTCGCCCCGTTCGAGAGCCTCGATAGCCTTTTGTTTTGAATAAAATTCGGCTATCGGCTCCATTCGTATGGCTGTCATCACTTTACAGCCGACACCTTTACTTTCGATAGCAGACTGTAAGGCAAGAGAATTGATAACGGTAGCAAGCATACCCATTTGGTCGCCTTTGACACGGTCGAAGCCTCTTTCAATACCTTTTAGACCACGGAAAATATTGCCGCCGCCGACAACAATACCTACCTGAACACCCATATCGGCAATCTCTATTATCTGCTCTACATACTCCATAAGACGATTTTCGCAAATACCTCCCGACAATCCGCCCTGTAACGACTCTCCCGATAATTTTAATAAAATTCTTTTGTACATATATCTACTAAAAAAACAATTGTTTTGAAATCAATAATCTATTATAACCAAATCTTCACTCTCAATATTATAACGGTTTACCGCAGTGATAACAAACTTCTTTTGTTTGGAAAAATTACTTAATATCAAAGATGTAATATCCAGACCCTCCTCTTTGGTGGTGGCAAATATCTTTTGCGGATTGTTTATATCAATTTTTTCGTTTTTGTCAAAACAATAAACCACATAATATTTCAGGTTTTTCTCACCCGATTTTTGCCAATGCAAATAAATTTTTTGACTTTTATAATCAAATTTTATTTGGGGATTTTGCGGAGCCAAAGGCGATTGGGCAGGCAACATTTTATTGCTTGGCACAAGTGCGGGGTAATGAAAGTAGTTGTTACGTAAGCTATCGGCTATTCCCAATCTGTTTTGCATTATTGCCACTGCCGAATATAGCCCTACACCTTTGATATTAGGGTATTTGTCGTTGATACTCATTTGACGACAAAGCTCATTACCGGTTTGCCAAGCTCTCGAAGCCGATTTGTTACCGAGATTGGAGGCATACAGTCCGATATAAAGGTTGGTTTTACCGCAGTATTTGTTCCACCACGCCGCCAAAGTGTTATATTCGGCAGACTTATGCCCTATCTCCCAATAGAGCTGAGGTATAACATAGTCTATTTTCCCTTCGTCTATCCATTTCAAAATATCGGCATAGAGGTCGTCGTAATTAGCAAGAGCCTTGGTGTCGGAGCCTTTGGGGTCTCTATTCTTATTTCGCCAAACGCCAAAAGGCGATACGCCAAACTCCACATAAGGCTTAGCCTCTTTTATCGTCGAAGATATAATATCAATGGCTCTGTTTACATTGTCTCGCCGCCAGTCGGATTTGTTTTCGAACCCTCTCGAATCTCTCTTAAAATCCTCATCATCGGGGAAATTGTTACCTTGTATTGGATACGGATAAAAATAGTCATCGATATGAACGGCATCAATGTCGTAGCGAGTTACAATATCTTTTACGACACTCTTTATATGCTCCAAAGTCTGTGGATGTGCCGGATTGAAAAAATATTGAGACCCATATTTGATAAACATATCCGGATTTTTGAAGAATAGATTGTCTTTGTGTAACCGGTCGAGGTTGTCGCTATTGAGCAATCTATAAGGATTGAGCCACACGTGCACATCTATATTGCGTCTGTGTGCCTGTTCAATAACAAACTCCAAAGGGTCGTAGTAAGGATAAGGTGCTGTGCCTTGTTCGCCTGTCAAAAATTGCGACCATTGCTCGAAGTTTGAACGATAGAAAGCATCGGCAGTAGGACGCACCTGCAATATTATTGCATTAATATTCAAATTTTTGAATGTATCGAGCATAGCAATCATCGCTTCCTGCTGACGATACGGCTCAAACTCGCCTTTGGGTACCCAATCAATATTATTGACTGTGGCTATCCAAACCATACGCATCTCGTGTTTGTTTTGAGCCAATGTCGCCGATACCATACCGACACAGATAACAAAAACTGTCAAATACTTTCTAATCATCTAATTATCAACAAAATAACTCTGTCTAATTTTTATTTTTCGCTCTGTCTATCTTTTGTCGAAGTCTCTGCAACTGACTGTTTAATAGCTCGATATGTCCTTGCCTGTTTTCGTTAAAGAAAAAAGACATATTTCTGTTTTGCTCACACACGGTACTATTGTCTGTTGGCTGTTTGGCAGGGACGTCGTTGCCGATTATTTTCCCGAAAGAGTCGGCGAGCCGAGCAAACTCTTTTTCAAAATTTTTGCTCTGACAATGTTCTTTTTCGGGATATTTGCGTGGAGTAATCTTAAAGAGAGAGAGCGTATTGTCGTTATAAACCCTGTTGTTCGGGCGAGTATATGTAGGTCTGTTTTTCATTATACAAATTATAATATTACTATTAACTTGCAAAGTTAATACAAAATTTTGAGTTTTCGGCAGTAAATTTTCAGTTGCAAGAGTACGCGGTAACTGTCAAGTACCAAATGCAACATTTATCGCCCCGCACGCACACTCAACACAACTTGACAAACCGACCTTACCGGAGACGGTTTACTTAAAAACGATTATTGTACTTTCTATTGTCTATAATACTCCAACAAACCCTCTATCGGCGATTTAATAATTTTCCCGAAATTAATCCCGTTTTCATAAGCTGCCACCTCCAATACATCGGCAAAATAGTATGCAATAGAACCGCAAAACGACACCTCATAATCGGCATACTTATCGTACTGCAATATGTTTCTCGTAAAAAACTCCGTAAACGAGTCGAATACGAGATTATACACATAAGGGTCGGATATATTATCTTTTAGAAACGGTGTAAAACTTGCCAAAAACCTATTTGCAAACGGCCGACAGTAAGTCTTATCAATAAGCTCGGCTATTGTAAGCGGATATTTGGTCAAAAATCGTTTTTTGAGTTTTGCGGGTATTTGATTTTTAAAACAATCGCCGAGAAACTTCTTGCCCAATACGGCACCACTGCCCTCATCGCCCAATACATAACCCAAAGGAGATATGCTTTCTATTATTTTTGTACCATCATAGACACACGATATAGAACCTGTTCCAATGATAGAAGCTATCCCCGAACGATTGCCAAACAGGGCTATGGCTGCTCCTTTAAGGTCGCTATCTATCTCTACCGTAGCATTTGAAAAAAACTTCGACAATACGTTGAGAACAATTTGTTTTTTGTCGTCTCTACAACCTGCTCCAAAAAAATATATCTTATCAACCGTATATTCGGATATTTTGGACACCAAATGCTTCTCTACTATTTCCTCCATTTGCTGTTCGTTACAAAAAAACGGATTAATACCTTCGGTCGATACCCTAATATCATTCGCCGAATCCGCCAAAACCCAATCACACTTGGTCGAACCGCTGTCTGCTATCAAAATCATAAGAGTGAACTTAATTTTATGTTAAAAATGTATTTTTTCCCGACAACCAAAATTACATTTTTTTCGGATACCAACGGTAAGTATAAGAGAATTTTCATTGGGCCAAAATGCAATACTAACATCCGAAAAACAGCTCCAATAGCATTTCCAATCATAAAATGCAACCTTACCACAAAAAAACATAACGGTTTTAATTGCAGTATCGCAATTATTTTCTAACTTTGTGGTTTAAATCGTATTATAATAAACTTTTAAAATGAATATGAGAAAAATATTTGTCTTGGGATTGTTTTTATTGTGTATCAACTTGATATTTGCTCAGGAGACACAGATAAGAAGCAATAAAAACCATCTCTTCGAAGAAGGAAAATCTCTTTTTATACAACAGAAATATGGTGCTGCTCAAAAAGTTTTTCAAGCATATTTAGCCGAAACAGACGAGAGAGAAGGACACTATGCGGACGCATCGTACTATATTGCTTGCGCTGTTTACGAGACTAATGACCCCGGGGCGGAAGAGATATTGAAAAATTTCATCGAGAAATATCCCTACTACCCAATGCAAAATCGTATAATGCTGATGTTGGGGCAATTATATTTCGAGAAAAAACAGTATCAACAAGCAGCCAACTATTTGGCAAGAGTGGACCGTACAGACCTAAACGAAAAAGAAGCCGAACAATACTATTTTGCCCAAGGAGTTTGTCTATTGCAGCAAAATGACTACCAATCGGCGAAACTCAATTTTATGAGAGTAAATTACTCACAAGAGTACGCCGACGACAAAAACTATTATATCGCTTATTGTAACTACTGTTTGAAAGACTACAACGCTGCTTTGGAAGGTTTTGAGCGAAGCAAAAACACCAAATACGAAGAAGCGGCAATGTACCATATATTGCAAATTTATGAACAAACAGGCAATACCTCACAAGCATTACAGACAGGCAAACAATTGATAACCAAATACCCCTCGAACCAAAACAATTCCGAAGTATTTAGAATTTTAGGCGAAACCTCATACAAAACACATAATTATAAAGATGCTATAAGCTATCTGACTCAATACGAAAAATCGTCTGCAAAAGTTCAACGAGAAGATATGTATATACTTGGCATAAGCCTATATAAAACAGGACAATATGCCAATGCTATCAAATATCTGTCTAAGGCTACAACTCAACCCGACGAGATAGCCCAAAATGCATATTTTACAATCGGTCAATCGGCACTGAAAATCAAGGATATACAACAAGCAAAAATGGCTTTCAGTTCGGCTTATTCGATTGGTATAGACAAAAAGATAAACGAAGAGGCTCTTTATAATTATGCAATAGCAACCTATCAAACAGGCTCCATATTTGGCGAAAGCACAAAGGCTTTTAACAACTTTTTGAGCCAATACCCAAACTCTCCACATTCGGACGAGATACTAAACCTATTGGCTTCGGCATATATGACCGAGGGCGATTATCAAGAAGCTCTACAAGCGATAAACTCTATAAGCAAGCCAAATCAAAAAATTATCCAAGCCAAAGAGTATGTGCTTTTTAGACTTGGAGTTAAAAGTTTTAACGAAAAACAATATACCCAAGCCGAAAATTATCTGTCGCAATCAATACAGCTAAACAACAATCAATCAATCACTCCACAAGCATTTCTGTTTAGAGGAGAGACTTATTTTATCAACAAAGATTACAACAGGTCGATAGACGACCTCAAAACATTTGTCTCCAAAAACAAAAACAATAACACTTCGGAAGCCTCAAAAGCCTTTTATACCCTTGGGTACAATTATTTTTATCAAGAGCAATGGGATAATGCACGTCAATGGTTTTCGCAGTATCTTTCGAAAGAACCGAACAAAAAATCGGCTTACTATTTCGATGCTTTGAGCCGTATAGGAGACGCATATTTCTACAAACGCGATTTCAAAAATGCGTCCGACAACTATTCCAAAGTAATCGCTTCTAACTCATCTAATGTAGATTATGCCCTTTATCAAACGGCTTTTATCAAGGGTTTGCAAAAGAGATATAACGAGGAGATAGCCGAAATGCAAAGATTAATAAAGAGTTATCCGAACTCCGTGTATGCACCCAAGGCACAGTATGAGATAGGACGAGCCTATGTTTTGCAAAACAACTACAACAAAGCAATAGCCGAATACAACGTAGTGTTAGCCAATTACCCTCAAAGCCCCGTAGCAAAAAAAGCCATTCTCGAAATAGGTATGTTATACGAAAATATGGGACAGACAGACCAAGCCATTGCCACTTACAAAAAGGTTGTAGAAAAATATCCGGGTAGCGAACAGACCAACGTGGCACTGGAAAGCATTCAGAATCTTTATGTAGAAAAAAATGATGTCGCCTCATATATGGCTTATACAAAATCGTTAGGTACATCGACCGTTGCCAATGTAACAATCTCCAAAGAAGACTCGTTATCTTATATTGCTGCCGAAAAAGCCTATGCAAAAAAAGAATATAAAAGTGCTATCGGTAGCTTGAACAGCTATATAAACAACTTCTGTAAAGACAGAAATACAATTAACTGTATAAATGCAACTTACTATTTGGCAGAGAGTTATTACGAAACCGACAATATGCCTATGGCATTAGAGCAATACAGAATATTAGCTATGCTCGACGGCAACCAGTATCAAGAGTCTTCGTTGATGCGTGCTGCCGAGATAGCCTTTGCCGAAAAACAGTTTGAGCAGGCAGCCGAGTATTTCAAACAATTGAAGGTTGTAACAGCAAGTACCGACACCAAGTTTAAGTCTCAACTCGGTATCTTACGTTGCTACTACCAAACAAATGACCATGCTCTGGTGGTGGATAATGCCACAATATTGCTAAATAGTCCGACCACTCCCGAGGTCGAACGCGAAGCTCGTTATAGTCGAATGAAGTCACTTATCGCTCTTAAAGACGGCTCCGAGGCTCTGGCCGATATACAATATCTAAAAAACGATGTAAGCAACCCTATGGGTGCCGAGGCATCGTTCCTCGGTGCGGAGTACCTGTATAATAGTAATAAGTTGCAACAAAGCGAAAACGAGATAATGGAGTTTATTGACAAGAAATCGCCGTTTCAGTACTGGATAGCACGTTCGTTTGTACTATTGGCGGATATCTATATTGCACAAAAAGATGATTTTCAAGCAAAGCAATACTTGATTACTCTAAAAGAGAACTACAAGGCAAAAGACGATATCGCCTCAATGGTAGAGACTCGATTGGCAGACATAGACAAACGTTACAAAGACACAATACACTAAATAACGAATTTAGCTAATATTGAACCGTTTTTTTATCACAACAAATAAAAAGGTTAGGTCTAAAAAATCTAACCTTTTATTTTCGTCCACAACTTTCTCGAAAACATTGACGGATAGCCGTATAATACAGCCATAACGCAAAGAATCGTATTTAACAACGATATTCTAAAAAAATCTTTTCCTTTACGAAAATGCGATAGACGTTCATTAAAAGGAGGATAATATACGTCAATAGATTGCGGAATTAGTTTGATATTTCGCCAAGCACACCTTACCAAAAGCTCCAATTCGGCTTCATACCGGTTGGTCAAAAGTGTCATTCGCTTCATTTTATATATCGGATAAAGCCTAAAACCTGTTTGCGTATCGGGCAAAGTAACACCAGTCTGCACCTTGAACCAAAAATTTGAAAATTTGTTTGCAAATCTATTGCCTTGTGGCATATTAGGATTATCGAACCGACGAGACCCTACTATCATAGCAGAATGGTTATCAATTGCTTTTTCGACCAACGATTGAATATCTTTTGCCTTATGTTGTCCATCCGCATCAAGTGTTATAGCATGCGTAAAACCCTCTGTAAGAGCCAAATCAAAACCTTTTTTTATGGCATATCCCTTACCTCTGTTTTTGTCATAACCAACAAGCCTTACAATATCAAATCGTTTTACCTCTTCGGCGGTATTGTCGGTAGAACCGTCATCAACCACTATAATATTTTCCGTATATTGCAATACATCTCTTATAACGGCAGCTATATGATTTTCGGAATTATAAACGGGAATAATTACACAATACTTCATGATTCTGAAAAATAAGATTCAAAATTAATATTTTTTTTGAAATCAATTTTTAATCTATTATTATAATATACTTCAATAATGTGTTCGAATACATTTTGTGTTATCCCTCTTATATATAAAATTCAATTATAAAAAGCAACAGCGATAATTATATAAGCCACAATTTCATTAACTTAAAAATTCTAAATAGGCATCTGTTTTTTTTTTTGCACATCCGTACTCTGTGCTTGCTAAAAAGACGCAACTGAAAACACAAGTAAAAAAATAAATCTAAAACATTGCTTGTTAATTCAAAAAAAAGTATTACCTTTGCAATCCCTTTAAAAACGAGGGAATTACGAGTAAGTATTTGACGTTTACTCGTTGATAATAAAGCGTTTATGATTATGTGTTACAGCCGAAGGTTTGTGGACAACATAATTGCGTTTTGTGGTATCGTAGATACAAGTTTTATTAAAATAAATTATTATAAACACCCGATGCCCCATAGGGTTGAACGGGAAAAAACAAATTAAACAAAATGCCAGGATTAATAGGTAAAAAAGTCGGAATGACATCAGTATTCAGTGCCGAGGGTAAAAATATCCCTTGTACTGTAATCGAAGTTGGTCCTTGTGTGGTTACTCAGGTAAAGAGTGTCGAGAAAGACGGTTATCGTGCTTATCAGTTGGGTTTCGAAGAGAAGAAAGAGAAGCATACCAATAAGGCGGAAGCCGGACACTTCAAAAAAGCGGGAGTAACTCCGAGACGCAACTTGGTAGAGTTTGACAGCTTCGAACAGGAGCTAAAAGCAGGTGATACGCTTACTGCCGATGCCGTTTTTGAAGAAAACGATTTCGTTGATGTTGTAGGTGTGTCGAAAGGTAAAGGTTTCCAAGGCGTAGTAAAGCGTCACGGATTTGGCGGGGTTGGACAACAGACTCACGGTCAGCACAACAGAGGTCGTGCTCCGGGTTCTATGGGTGCAAGCTCGTATCCTTCTAAGGTAGTGAAAGGTATGAGAATGGCAGGACGCACAGGTGGCGACCGTGTTACCGTTCAAAATCTTCAAATTGTGAAAGTAATTCCGGAGCATAATATCGTTATGGTAAAAGGTTCGATACCGGGAGCAAAAGGTTCAATCGTTTTAATTGAGAAGTAATATGGAAGCAAAAGTATTAAATATTCAAGGTAAAGAGACAGGAAGAACAGTTCAGTTGAACGATTCGGTGTATGGCATTGAGCCTAACAATCACGCTATTTATTTGGACGTAAAGCAATATTTGGCTAACCAACGTCAAGGAACGCACAAATCGAAAGAGAGAAGCGAAATAGCGGGTTCTACAAAAAAACTCGGTCGCCAAAAAGGTGGTGGCGGTGCTCGTAGAGGTGATATCAACTCTCCGCTTCTTCACGGTGGTGCTCGCGTGTTTGGTCCGAAACCAAGAGACTATTCGTTCAAATTGAATAAAAAACTCAAACAACTTGCCCGAAAATCGGCTTTTGCCACTAAGGCAGCCGAAGGAGCTATCGTGGTTGTGGAGGATTTCAATTTTGAAGTTCCAAAGACCAAATCATTTATTGAAATTGCTAACAATTTAAACATCAATGGTAAAAAAATCTTGCTGATACTTGGTGAAAATAATAAAAATATCCTTTTATCGTCGAGAAACTTGCCTAAGGTAAATGTTATAACTGTTGATGAGTTAAGCACATATAAGATACTCGACTGTGCAGTACTTCTCATTGCCGAGAAAGCTGTAGCAGGTATTGATCAACACTTTAAATTGGAGGAGAAATAATATGTCTATAATCATTAAGCCTATTGTTACGGAGAAGATGACCAAGATTGGCGAGAAGTTCAATCGTGTGGCTTTCCGTGTTAGTCGCGATGCTAACAAAGTAGAGATAAAAAAAGCGGTAGAGGCTTTGTATAATGTTACTGTTGAAGATGTTAATACCATTCAGGTAAAGGGTAAACACAAAAGTCGTTATACAAAAGCGGGCTTAATAGAGGGGACAACTCCTTTCTATAAAAAAGCTATAATCACTCTTGCCGAAGGCAGTAATATCGATTTTTATAGCAACATTTAATAATTAATTAAGAAATTGAGGAGTTAAAGAAATATAGGTAATTGGAGTGTATTGAGAGTTGCGTAAGTAAGTTTTCCGATATTTCGGTTTTCTATATTTTGGAGATTCTTATATTTATAAAAAAACAATAAAAATTAAATGGCAGTACGTAAATTAAACCCCACAACACCGGGGCAAAGACACAAGATTATTGGCACATTCGACACAATTACTTCGACAGTGCCAGAGAAGTCGCTTGTGTTCGGCTTCAGAAAGACCGGCGGACGCAACAATCAGGGAAAGATGACTATGCGTTACATCGGTGGCGGACACAAGAGAAAGTACAGAGTAATTGACTTCAGACGTACCAAAGACGGCATTCCTGCCGTTGTGAAAAGTATCGAATACGACCCAAATCGTTCGGCTCGTATCGCTCTGCTTTATTACGTTGATGGAGAGAAAGCGTACATTCTTGCACCAAATGGATTGCAGGTTGGACAAAGATTACTCTCGGGAGCAGAAGCAGCGCCAGAAGTTGGCAATGCACTTCCTTTGGAGAACATTCCTCTCGGAACGATTGTTCATAACATCGAACTTCGTCCCGGACAGGGAGCAGCCCTTGTCCGCTCTGCAGGAACATTTGCTCAGATTACGTCTCGCGAGGACAAATACGTTATCGTAAAATTGCCTTCGGGCGAAACTCGCAAGATATTGGGAACATGTAAAGCTACTGTTGGTAGCGTTGGTAACTCAGACCACTCTTTGGAGCGTTCGGGTAAAGCAGGACGCAGCCGTTGGTTGGGTATTCGTCCACGAGTTCGTGGTGTGGCTATGAACCCCGTTGACCACCCGATGGGTGGTGGTGAAGGTCGCGCATCCGGCGGACACCCACGTTCAAGAAAAGGTCTGTTGGCTAAGGGTAAGAAAACTCGTGCCCCTAAAAAGGCATCGAGCCAGTACATTATTGAAAGAAGAAAAAAATAACGATTAAAACAGAGTAAAAATTTATGAGTCGTTCATTAAAAAAAGGACCCTATATCAACCTGAAACTCGAAAAGAAAATTCTTGCCATGAATGAAAGCAACAAAAAAACCGTTGTAAAGACTTGGGCAAGAGCATCGATGATTTCACCTGACTTTGTAGGTCATACAGTAGCAGTGCATAACGGTAACAAATTTATCCCTGTGTATATTACCGAAAATATGGTAGGTCACAAACTCGGCGAGTTCGCTCCTACACGCATATTCAGAGGTCACGGAGGTAAAAAGAAATAAGCCGTTAGGATTTTTAATTTTATTTAAAAAGGAAAAAAGTAATTATGGGTAAAAGAAAAAGAATATCTGCCGATAATAGAAAAGAAGCCAAAAAGACACAATATTTCGCCCGTCTTGTAGATGTACCTACTTCGCCAAGAAAGATGCGTTTGGTAGCAGACCTTATCCGTGGTGTGGACGTAAACAGAGCATTGGCTATATTGCGTTTCTCGACAAAAGAGGCTTCGATAAGAATGGAAAAATTGCTTCGCTCTGCAATTTCTAATTACGAACAGAAATCGAATCAGAAAGCGGAAGATGGCAATCTATACGTAAGTGCAATCAGTGTTGATGCGGCTCGTATGCTCAAACGTATGCGTCCTGCTCCTCAGGGTCGCGGTTACCGCATACGCAAACGCTCGAACCACGTTACACTCTTTGTAGAATCAAGAAATGTTAATAATAATAATTTAGAAAATAAGCAAGATGGGACAGAAAACTAATCCAATTAGTAATCGTTTAGGAATCATCCGTGGTTGGGATTCAAACTGGTATGGTGGAGACAATTTCGGCGATACCTTGGTTGAAGACAGCAAGATTAGAAAGTATCTAAACATTCGTCTTGCTAAAGCAATGGTTTCGAGAATTGTTATCGAAAGAACATTGAAACTCGTAACTATTACCGTTTGTGCAGCTCGCCCCGGTTATATCGTGGGCAGAGGTGGCGAAGATGTGGAAAAACTAAAAGAGGAGATAAAGAAAATTACCGATAAAGATATAGAAATAAATATCTTTGAAGTAAAAAATCCCGATTTGGACGCCACAATAGTAGCAAACAACGTAGCTCGTCAAATAGAAGGCAAAGTTGCTTATCGTAAAGCCATTCGCAGTGCTATTTTCAATTCAATGAAAAATGGTGCAGAAGGTATCAAAATTCAAATCTCAGGTCGTTTGAACGGAGCAGAAATAGCCCGCTCGGAGATGTACAAAGAGGGTCGTACCCCGTTGCACACTTTCCGTGCCGACATCGACTATTGCCACGCTGAGGCTCTTACGAAAGTAGGACTTATCGGTATCAAGGTTTGGATTTGCCGTGGCGAAGTTTATGGCAAGAAAGATTTGGAGCCTAAGTTTGAATCCGAAAGGGAAAAACGTAATTTCGGAGGCAGACGCAGCGAAGGCGAGCGTCGTCCGAGACGTAATGACGGCGAGCGTCGTCCGAGAAGACGTAATAACGAGAATAAAAAGTAATTGTTGAACGAATTAAAATATAATTAAGTACTTATGTTACAACCTAAAAAGACAAAATTTAAAAGACAGCAGAAAGGACGTATGAAGGGCAACGCCCAACGTGGTAACGAGTTATCGTTTGGTTCGTTTGGCATCAAATCGCTTCAATCCAAATGGATTACCGGTCGTCAGATAGAAGCTGCTCGTGTAGCCGTTACTCGTCACATGCAGCGTCAAGGACAAGTGTGGGTAAGAATTTTCCCAGACAAACCGATTACCAAAAAACCTGCCGAAGTACGTATGGGTAAAGGTAAAGGTGCTCCCGAAGGATTTGTAGCTCCCGTTACTCCCGGTCGTATGATTATAGAGATAGAAGGTGTACCGTTTGAGTTGGCTAAAGAGGCTCTTAGACTTGCGGCACAAAAGCTACCTGTAACAACGAAATTTGTTGTTCGTAGAGATTATGATTTTAGTACTAATGCTTAAAAACAAAGGAATTAAGGTATGAAGATTAACGAAATTAGAGAATTTACGGACACCGAACTCCGCGAAAGAGAGTTAGCCGAAAGAGATAACCTCACTAAAATGAGACTTTCACACGCTATTACTCCGTTAGATAATCCTCAATCTATCAAAGAGACAAGGAGAACGATTGCACGTATGCAGACAGAGGCTCGTATGCGTCAATTAAAACAACAACAACCTAAATAAATTGTATTCTCAAATGGAACAAAGAAATTTAAGAAAAGTAAGAGAAGGTGTTGTTTTCAGCAACAAGATGGATAAATCTATTACAGTTGCTGTTAAGTATAAAGAAAAACACCCAATGTATGGTAAGTTTGTGAACAAAACGAAGAAGTTTCACGCTCATGACGAAAAAAATGAGTGTAACATAGGCGACACTGTTCGTATTATGGAGACCCGTCCGTTGAGTAAAACAAAGCGTTGGCGTTTAGTAGAAATCATTGAAAGAGCAAAATAAGGTATGATACAACAAGAATCAAGATTAAGAGTAGCAGATAATAGCGGTGCAAAAGAGGTTTTGTGTATCCGCGTGCTTGGTGGCACCCGTAAAAAATATGCCACTATTGGAGATACTATTGTGGTAACTGTAAAAAGTGCTCTACCTTCGGGTGATGTAAAAAAAGGAACTGTCAGCAAGGCTATCGTGGTTCGTACCAAGAAAGAGATAAGCCGTCCGGACGGTTCTTACATCCGTTTCGATGACAATGCTTGCGTTCTATTGAACAATGCAGGCGAAATTCGCGGTAGCCGTATCTTCGGTCCGGTAGCTCGTGAGCTTCGCTCTACTAATATGAAAATTATTTCACTGGCACCCGAAGTGCTTTAATATTGGTGTGAAATAATTTAATTTATAACTTATAATTAGTGAATAATTAAAGATGAGTAAATTACATGTTAAAAAAGGCGATAGCGTAATAGTAATCGCAGGCAATGATAAAAGCGACAAGCCACGTAGAGTTTTGGCTGTGTACCCCGACAAACAACGTGTTTTGGTAGAGGAGGTCAATATGGTGTCGAAAGCCACCAAACCAAATGCCCAAAACCCACAGGGCGGTGTCGTAAAGAAAGAGGCTCCTATTCATATCTCTAATGTTATGCTGGTTGACCCCAAAGACGGTAAACGCACGCGTATTCAGAGAGTGAAAAATGAGGAGGGTAAATTAGTTCGTATAGCAGTAAGGTCAAAGGAGGTAATAAAATGATAACCACAGCACTAAAACAAGAGTACAAAGAGAGAATAATTCCTGCATTGATGAAAGAGTTTTCTTACACTACAGTGATGCAGGTGCCTAAGTTGAAAAAAATTGTTCTCAATCAGGGACTTGGAATGGCTACTGCCGATAAAAAAATTATCGACACTGCCATAGTAGAGATGACCGCTATCACAGGACAAAAGGCTATTGCCACATATTCCAAAAAGGATATATCAAACTTTAAGTTGAGAAGAAATATGCCTATCGGTGTGTGTGTTACACTTCGCGGCGATAGAATGTACGAATTCCTCGAAAGACTTGTACGTGTGGCTTTGCCTCGTATTCGCGACTTTAAAGGAATAGAAAGCAAACTCGACGGACGTGGCAACTATACTCTCGGTATCACGGAGCAGATTATCTTCCCCGAAATCAACATTGATGCCATCAACAAGATTTTGGGTATGAATATTACGTTTGTAACATCGGCTAACACCGACGAAGAGGGCTTTGCTCTACTGAGAGAATTCGGATTACCATTTAAAAAAACTAACTAAAAAAGATAGAAGAATATGGCAAAAGAATCGATGAAAGCACGTGAAGTGAAACGTGCGAAACTTGTAGCAAAATATGCAGAGAAACGTAAACAGATGATTGCCGAAGGCGATTACGATGCTTTGCAGACCTTGCCTCGCAACAGTTCTTATATCCGTCTTCATAACCGTTGCAAAATAACCGGCAGACCCAAAGGTTATATGCGTCAATTCGGAATATCCAGAATCCAATTCCGTGAAATGGCTTCAAAAGGACTTATTCCGGGGGTTAAAAAGGCAAGTTGGTAAACGAAAAGAAGGGGCTGAAAAGTCCCTTTTTTTGTTATTATACTCCACAACAAACACCCACCGAATGGGCAGGTAAGTGGTATAATTAAATATATTGCTGTCCGATAAAAAACCAACATCAATAATTAAAAAGACATTGTCCCATTATTTTTTGATTACCCGAATTACATCTTTTTTATCATAAGATTGTTGAAAAATCGGCGATACTGTTTTTTAGTGATAATTATACGTAAAAATACCTAAAAATGAGTATTGCTCATTTTTTTTTATCTGTTCAACTTTGCAAATTAAAAAATTATTACTTAACCTAATGAAAAAAAATATATCTATCTTGTTGTTTTTGTTGAGTTTCTCCACACTTTTTGCGGTGGAAAATGATGTAATCAAACCGAGCTTTATTGTAAAAGGAGTTGTAAAAAATCGAAATAATGAGCCGGTATCTTATGCTTCGATAGCCGTAATCGGTACAAATATAGGGATTGCGGCAAATGTCGATGGCAAATTTCAATTAAAGTTAAATAAAGGGAAGTATAAAATTAGTGTGTCTTGTACCGGATATAAGCCACAGACACTGGAAGTGGATACAAACAACGAATCTGTTTTAGATATAGTGCTTGAAGAGGATAAGGGCAATCTGTCGGAGGTAGTGGTAACGAGTACTCAATCGGAAAAAATGCTTAAAGACATACCTGTTGTTACGCGTGTAATTACTGCCGAACAGATAAAACGAATCGACCCTCAGGATTTTAAGAGTCTGTTGGAATACGAATTGCCCGGGTTACAGTTCGGACGGGCACACGGCTCTAACTTGCCGGCAATGTCTTTTCAGGGTATGCGTGGTCGCTATGTTTTATTTCTTGTTGACGGAGAGCGTATAGCAGGCGAAGCAGCTAACGACAATATTGATTTTAATCGTTTGGGGATTGACAATATAGAGCATATAGAGATAGTCAGAGGTGCTATGTCGACACTTTATGGTTCCAATGCATTGAGCGGAGTGGTAAATATTATTACCAAAAAAGCCAATCGTCCGTTTGTAGGTAACGTTTCTGCTCGTCTTACAAGTTATTTAGACCAAAAATATGCTCTATCGTTTGGGACTCGACAACGTAAGTTTTCGGCATTGACTTCGGCATCATACAGCTATCGTGCTCCCTATGAAATGTCAGACCTCGAAGAGGCAACCAATAGATATATTCTGCCCGACGGAAGAGATACGATAGAAAAGGTAAAGAGAAAAATCAAAGTCAGAGGTTATCGTAATTTTATGTTAGAACAAAAATTGGGGTATGATTTTACGGAAAGGTTTAATATAGAAATAAAAGGAGGTATCTATCAGAATACAATATTGGATATGTTGGAATCGGGAGAGAGTGTAATAAAAAAGGTTGACCTATTCAGAAGTTTTAATATCGGAGGTAAAGCCCGATATATATTAAACGAAAATAATATTTTGGATTTGTCGTATAATCATGATACCTATAATAAATACTTTTATTATCCCCTTGTAAAAGAGTCCGAACGTACCTATGGTAATAGTATTAATAATATTAAGCTGAATTATAGAGTTTTGTTGTTGTCGCGTCACGCTATTACAGCCGGTATGGAGTTTTATGATGAAAGTCTGAAACATTATATGTTTAAAGACTCCACCACTCATAATATACATGGATATGTTGTGTTTTTGCAAGACGACTATATGATTACCGACCAAATAAGTATTGTCGGTGGCTTGCGTATGGATTATCATTCTCGATACAGAGCTCATTTAAGTCCTAAAATATCCGCTATGTATAAATTACGAAACTTTATTTTTAGAGGTGGATATGCGGCGGGGTTTCGCTCGCCTTCACTGAAAGAGCTTTATCAGGAATGGGACCACGACGGAATGTTTGTTATCATCGGTAATAAGGATTTGAAACCGGAGATAAGCAATCAGTTATCACTTTCGGGCGAAATGACCGTAGGAGCGTTTAATGCTTCGTTGAACGGATATTATAATTGGTTTAAAGATATGATTATGCAGACAAGTATTGCAAGACCCGGAAGAATGCCGGATATTACATACAAAAATGCAGACGGTATATCCGAGATATTCGGTGTCGATGTGAATATGCAAGTACGTCTCCCTTTGAATATAATGTTGAGAGGGGCTTATTCTTATGTAAATGATCAATCTGAGATTGACGGGCGCAATTTCTCTATGATTCGTCCTCATACTCTTGTTTGCGGAGCATCATATAATCGCAAAATAGGGAAATATGTCATTAATGCAGGTCTTAATGGTAGATGGATGAGTGGCATATCACTTTGGAGCGATATCACTATCAACAATCAGAGTGCACTCGTTACAACCAATTATGCCCCTCAAATGATATGGAAACTTAATACGGGATGTTCGTTCCCACGTGGTATCAATCTTAATTTAGGTATCGATAACTTATTTAATACAAGAAGCAAAAATGTCTCCAATGATGCTTATGCTCTCTTAACAAGAGGTATTGAATTTGTCGCTAATGTGTCAATAAATATTGCGGAACTTATAGGTAAATAAAAAAACATTAATTATTGTTATTAAATATATGAAACGGAAATTTTATTTATGGGGTGTGGTAGTCCTTTTGGTGGTAATAATTGCTATTATTGCATATAATAAGTGGATAGCTCCTACCAAAGTCGCTTTTGTCAATTACCAAGCTGTTGCTTTGGGACAAATGTATAGAGTTAATAATAACTCGTGGATAAAAATAGATGAGGTATCTGTCGATAATTTGGATAAATTGTCGGGATACGATATGGTGTTTATTAACGGCATGGGGCTTCGCATAGTCGAAGAACAACGCGAACAAATCAGGAAAATAGCTGATAAAGGTATTCCTGTTTATACTTTTATGGCAACTAATCCCGATAATAATATTTGTAACCTTGATACTGCCAAAGTTTCTGTAATCAAGCAGTATATGAGTGGTGGCGGCAAAAAAAACTATCGTAGCTTGTTGAATTATATCCGTAAAGAAATAGATGGTAAGTTAGTGGCGGTATATTCACCCGAACCACCCATACAGAAAGCATTTGATATTCTTTATTATCCTTATCTGGGTAAAGATGATAGTGAAGACGATTTTGAGTTTCATTCGGTGAGTGAGTACGAGGCTTGGTTGCAAAAAGAGAAGTTGTGGAACAATGGTGCAAAAAAAATCGTTATTACAGGACAAATAGTTGACCCTCGCGACTTGATTGTAGCATTGCAAAAATCCGGTTTGAACGTTTATCCGATAGCTGCTTATCGAAAATTGTACGAATACATAAATGAAATACAACCCGACCTCGTTATTAATCTTCCTCATGGTCGTATGGGCGACGATATGGTACGGTGGTTGGAAGAAAAAAACATTCCTCTGTTGACGCCCATTACCGTACCGCGTCTGGTTGACGAATGGGAAAATGACCCTATGGGAATGTCGGGCGGGTTTTTGTCGCAAAGTGTAGTAATGCCCGAAATTGACGGTGGGGTACGTCCTTTTGCGTTATTTGCTCAATATAAAGATAAAGACGGTTATCAACACTCTTTTGCCGTTCCCGAAAGATTGGAAATATTTGTAGAAACAGTTAAAAATTTTCTTACCCTAAAAAACAAACCTAATAGCGAAAAACGTGTTGCTATCTATTATTTCAAAGGTCCCGGTCAGGGGTCTGCAATGGTAGCGGGCGGAATGGAGGTAGCTCCTTCTTTGTATAATTTGTTGAGGAAACTCAAATCGGAAGGTTACAAGGTCGATAATCTCCCCGACAATCATAAAGACTTTGAAAAAATGATAATGGAGCAAGGTGCTGTCTTGGGTGTATATGCCGAAGGTGCTATTGCCGAATTTATGAAGAAAGGCAACCCCGAATTGATTTCCAAAGAAGACTACGAACAGTGGGTAAAAAAAAGTTTGAGACCGGAAAAGTATAAAGAGGTAGTAGAGGCGAATGGCGAATTTCCGGGGCAGTATATGGCTACTGCCGATGGTAAATTGGGAATCGCCCGCATTAGGTTTGGTAATGTGGTGGTATTACCTCAAAATGCTGCGGGGGCAGGTGGTAATGCCTTTAAGATAGCCCACGGTACCAATGCCGCTCCTCCTCACCCTTATATTGCTTCATACTTATGGACTCAATATGGTTTTGGGGCAGATGCTTTGATACATTTTGGCACGCACGGCAGTTTGGAGTTTACGCCACGTAAACAGATAGCTCTATCAAACAATGATTGGGCAGATAGATTGGTCGGTACATTGCCTCATTTTTATGTATATACCATTGGAAACGTCGGCGAGGGAATTATTGCAAAACGCCGTTCTTATGCGGCATTGACATCTTATCTTACTCCTCCGTTTCTGGAAAGTAGCGTAAGAGGTTTGTATAGAGAACTTACCGAAGCTCTGAAAATTTACAATAACGCTTTTGAGGCTTATGCCGAAAAAGAGCCCCTAAAAGGGCAATCGACCCCAAAAACCGATGCGGCATCTATACCTTCGGAGTTAAAAAAAGCATCTCTTGCGGTAAAAGCTGCTACTATAAAATTGGGTATTCATCGCGATTTGGAGTTGGATAGCGTGTCGGATAAACCCTATACCGACGAAGAGATAAAGCGTATCGAAAATTTCGCCGAAGAACTCGCAACGGAAAAAATAACGGGACAATTATATACTATGGGAGTCCCTTATGAAAATGCACGTATCATCTCTTCCGTACAGGCGATGGCTACAGACCCTATTGCATATAGTGTATGGGCTCTCGATAAGTTGAAAGGACGTACAGATATTGATGCCCAAAAGAATAGAGCTTTATTTACACGACTTTATCTGAATCAGGCCAAAGATGTTGTGAATAAATTATTGAATCAGCCATCTTTGGCTAATGATGAATTTATATGCCGTATCGCAAAAATAACACCCGACGAATTGAATTGGGCACGTCAATTGACCGCAACTAAAAATAGGTCGGGTAATATGATGGCTATGATGATGGGAGGAGGAGCTTCGTCCAATCGCTCTACAAACAGCCAAGGAGGTAGCAAGCCTATGGGACATCCTGCTATGACGAAAAAAGGCAGTTCGTCTTCACATCCTAATATGTCGGGACATCCTGCTATGACGAAAAACGACAATTCATCGTCACATCCCAAAATGTCGGGGCATTCTATGAATAATAGTGTCGGTAATACTGCCGGACAACAGATGAATGCCAATAAAACGGCTACTCCAAAACATTCGACGAGCAGTAAGCAAGAAAATAAAGCTAACCCTATGGCTATGAATGCCCAAATGGAGAATAAAACATATTCCAAGGAAGAAAAACGTATGGCTGAGGCAATTCTTGAGATAGAACGTACTGTGAAAAATGTGGGCAAATACAAGAAATATCTTTCGGAGAGTCCTCAGGCGGAGCTTAGTGCCAATATCAATGCTTTGGCAGGGGGCTATATCGCCCCTTCGCCCGGTGGCGACCCGATAGCCAATCCCAATACATTGCCTACCGGACGCAATTTATATTCGATAAATGCTGAGGCTACTCCGTCAGAGTCGGCTTGGGATAAGGGTATGAGGCTTGCCGATAATACGATAGAACTTTATCGTCAGCGTCATAATGGTGAATATCCGCGTAAAGTAAGTTATACTTTATGGTCAGGCGAGTTTATCGAAACCGAAGGAGCCACCATTGCACAAATATTGTATATGTTGGGTGTAGAGCCCATACGCGATGCTTTCGGAAGAGTTACCGACCTCCGATTGATTCCGTCCGAAGAGTTGGGACGTCCGCGAATTGATGTAGTGGTACAGACATCGGGGCAATTGCGAGACTTGGCAGCATCGCGTTTGTTCCTTATAAATAGAGCTGTGGAGATGGCGGCCGAAGCCAAAGACGACAAATATGACAATCAGGTAATAGAAGGGGTTAAAGAGGCTCAACGTACTTTGTTGGATAGAGGCTTGTCGCCCCGTGAAGCCAAAGAAATAGCCACTTACAGAGTGTTTGGCGGAATGAACGGAAATTATGGAACAGGCATACAGGGTATGGTTGAGAGTGGCGACCGTTGGGAAAAAGAGTCTGAAATAGCCGATACATATATTAACAATATGGGAGCTTTTTATGGAAGTGAAAAAAATTGGGAGCAGTTCAGACAATTTGCCTTTGAAGCAGCACTTACACGTACCGATGTAGTTGTTCAACCACGCCAAAGCAATACTTGGGGAGCTTTAAGTCTCGACCACGTATATGAGTTTATGGGTGGGATGAATTTGGCGGTACGGCATGTTACGGGTAAAGACCCCGATGCTTATTTAAGCGATTATCGAAATAGAAATAATGTACGTATGCAGGAAGTCAAGGAGGCTATAGGTGTCGAAGCTCGTACTACGATACTGAACCCCACTTATATCAAAGAAAAAATGAAAGGAGAAGCCTCGTCGGCAGGTATATTCGGCGAAACCGTGCGTAATACTTATGCGTGGAATGTTATGAAGCCTTCTGCCATTGATGACGAATTGTGGAATGAGATATACAATGTTTATATTAAAGATAAATTTAATCTTGACGTAGAGGAGTTTTTCAAAAAACAAAATCCGGCTGCATTACAAGAAATTACCGCTGTAATGCTCGAAACCGTACGTAAAGGTTATTGGAAAGCAACCGAGCAACAAATACAGGATATAGCCAAGACACATACTCAACTTGTAAAAGAATTCGCCCCCTCTTGTTCGGGATTTGTATGTGATAATGCTAAGCTCAAAGATTTTATTGCCTCCAAGTCCGATGCTCAAACAGCTAACGAATACAAGCAAAGTATAGCAAAGGTCAGAGAAACTATGATTACCGATAAAGACGGTAAAAACGTAGTGTTACAGAAAGACAATATATCCGACAAGAATAATGACGTACAGCCCGCGAACAGTCGCAATACCATCATTTTGAGTATTGTTGTTGTCGTGGTGTTGATAGCGTTTTTTATAATTGTTAGACGAAGACGAAAAAGCAAATAATTTTAAATAAATAATAAATAATTAATTCTAAAAAAAAAATTAAAAGTATGAGACTAAAGTTTTATTGTATGGCAACGCTTTTGGTTTGCCTATTTGTAGGTTCTATTGTATCTTGCACCCCCGACACTCCTGTTACACCACCCGACCCTTCGGGCGAGGTAAAAGTGGTTCAGGTAGATGCTTCTTCGAAAGAAAATTGGACATATTTTTCTTTTTCCAAAGGAGAAGTTGTTAGTATTACGCCTAATGCGGTACTTGAAGTACCCAAAGGAGTAGATTGGGATATCGCTTTTTATAGAAATACCATAAGAGTCAATTGTGGTACTTCCGGCGAAGGTAAAGGAGGAGCTGTAATGACCGAAATTGAAGATTTTGAGCAACTTAATGCTGTTCCGTCTGACAATTTTGTAGTTGATACTATCGGTAATATCTTGGCTATGCCTATGATTGAAGGAGCTTCTTTCAATACCGTAATGTCGCAATGGGCTCCGTTTGATATGTCAACAATGCCTCCGGGAGTTGAGTTGAGCAAAAAAGTATTTGTGGTCAGATGTGCCGACGGAGCTACTTATGCAAAGATTAAGTTTTTGGAATATACCGATGATAAAGGTCAGCGTTTTTATCCAAAATTTAAATATTTTTATCCGTTTAAATAAATACTTTGTAACATCAACCTATCATGCAGCTAAGTGTAACTGCATGGTAGGTTTTTGTAAAAAAAACCGGGAATCAATAAAAAGAGTTTATAAAAATTCCAATTTCAGAGATTTGGAGTATAAAAGTACAACAATAAAAAAAATAGTTTATTGTAACAAGATTTCTGTTTTGAATATAGATATATCTATTTGATAGCGATAGTATTTCCCATATTAATGTTATATGGTGGCAAAAAAACAGAAATGATATATTTGGTTTTAAAGAAAAATATAGAGTGTGATTATGGAAAACATATTGCTGATACTCTCTCTTCTGGCATTGCTCAAAAGCCTTTTTATGACATCTCTTTTGCCTAATCGCTGGTATAGGCTGGGGTTTAGTGTGTTGTTGGGGGTGTTTGTTGTTTTATCTCACAACTATGTAATAGATTTCAACAAATTGCAGGTACAACGTATGCTTGCCACTCAATCGTCTCTGTTTGATATTTCACTTGTTGTGATGGTCGATAGCCTGTTGTCTTTGTATTTCTGCTTCGCACGTCTAAAAGACAGTGAGACAGACATAAAACAAAAACGGTATAATAAAATATTGAGATATACCCCATCGTTGCTGGTGTTTCCTTGTCTGTTTTATATACATATACATCTGTTGTTTGCTTTTGTAGGAATAGACTTTGATTATATCACTTTTGGATTTGCGTGCTTTATGGTATCTGTTTTTGCGATAGCTTCTATATTTATGCGTAAAGTATTCAACGAAAAAGACATATTGATAGAACTGATTTTGTTGCTTACGTTACTGTTGTTTTTGTTGACTATATGTAGTACCGTATTCCATCCTTCGGCAGCGTTATATACATCGGGTATGCCTGTCAATTGGTTGGAGTGTCTTACTACATTGGGGCTGTTGGTTGTTATGGTAGCTGTCGGTTATCTGTTTGCTTATATTCGAAAAATAATAAAAAGATAAAAATTAAATTTATATGGAATACGTTTCAAATGTGTTGTTTTGGATTTCTAACGGGCTTATGGTACCGGTAGTAGTTGGGTTATTGTATTTTTTCTTACGGAGTATTTTGATGTTGGGAGCTTTTTTCAATCTTTATATGCAATATACCAAGCAATCCAAACAGTTGAAAAAAAGATTGGATACTCTCAATAAAGATAATCTGCGGAGTCTTGCTGCCGAAGTGGATAGCTATCCCCAGAACGATTTCACTTATGCTTTTAAAGCAGTAAGCAATTCACAAACAAACGCTTATGCCAATCGCATCATCGCCGAATACGAAGTGAAAGCCGATGCCGAACTCGGTAAGTATAAGGTATTGACCAAATTCGGTCCTATATTGGGATTAATGGGAACTCTGATACCTATGGGTCCTGCTCTTGCAGGCTTGGCTACCGGCGATGTGGCATCTATGGCTTATAATATGCAAATTGCTTTTGCAACTACCGTAATCGGTCTATTTGCCGGAGCTGTCGGATACATATTGTTACAAATAAGACAACGATGGTTTGCTGCCGACTTATCGACTCTTGATTTTATTGCCGATATACGCGAAGACTTAGCTTTCGGTAATATCGAAGCCTCTAACCCAAAACAGACGGAGCTATGAGACGCAAACGCAGATTGTTGCTTAATTCGACCGAAGACCACGACCCTGTGGCAATGCTTACCAACTTGTTTGATGTGGCAATGGTTTTTGCTGTCGCTTTGATGGTGGCTATGGTGGTAAAATTCAATATGACCGAGATTTTTTCGCAAGAAGACTATACTATGGTCAAAAATCCGGGTAAAGACAATATGGAAATTATTACCAAAGAGGGACAAACCATAAATAGATACAAACCCTCCGAAAATCAAGAAAATACCGGCAAAAAAGGACGTAAAGTCGGTGTGGCTTATGAATTGGAAAACGGAGAAATAATATATATCCCCGAATGAAAATTTGTCAATATAATTAAATTGGATTCACAAACAGTTAAGTAAAGATTATCTATACTTAACTGTTCTTGAATCAATAAATAAAACTTATTATGAAAAATTATCTCTTACTTCAAAGCCTCGGAGCCTCCTATAATATCGAGTAGCTCGGAGGTAATGGCTTGTTGGCGTTGTTTGTTGAATTGAATAGAAAGTTCTTTGAGTAGGTCTTCTGCATTGTCGGTGGCTATTTGCATTGCTACCATACGTGCAGCCTGTTCGGCAGCAGCAGAGTCCAGTAATACCGAGTACAACTTTGTTCTCAACGATTTTGGCAAGAGAATATCCAACAGTTCGTTTTTTGACGGTTCTACTATATAGTCGGTGTGTATGCTATCTTCCTGCTTGCCGTCTTCCAACGATACAGGCAAAAACAGTTCATTTGTAGGCACTTGCACTGCCGTTGTTTTGAAGTGATTGTAAATAAAATGCACTCTGTCGGTTTTTTTTGCCAAAAAATCTGCGATAAGGCTATCCACTATGTTTTTGGCTTCCGAAAATTCAGGTTTGTCAATCAGAGAATTAAAACCATTTTTGAGGTTAATGTTTTGGTAGTTTTTCCGAATATTATCGTCTATTTTCTTCCCTATTGCATAAATCTCCACTTCTATTTTGTTGTTGGTGTACTCCTTGTATATCTTTGAAAACAAATTTATTATATTGGAGTTAAATGCACCGCACAGACTTGAATTAGAGGTTACTACTACCAGAGCAACTCGTTTTATTACACTTCGGTTTTCGGCAAGGGGTGTGGTATAACTCTCTTCGGCTGCCAGATAATTGCTCAGTATTTTGGTCAATTGTTGTTCGTAAGGCAAAAAACTCTCTACCATATTTTGAGCTTTGTGCAGTTTTGCCGAAGAAATCATCTTCATTGCCGAAGTGATTTTTTGGGTTGATTTTACCGATTTTATCCTTCCTTTTATCTCTTTTAACGAAGCCATA
This sequence comes from Bacteroidota bacterium, assembly GCA_041814825.1. Classification (GTDB taxonomy): domain Bacteria; phylum Bacteroidota; class Bacteroidia; order Bacteroidales; family Paludibacteraceae; genus F0058. The sequence continues at coordinate 36,518 of JBGXXV010000100.1, forward strand.
ATATTTTGTAATTAAACCAATAATATGAAGCAATATTTATCTGTTATGTATGTGAATGTATCTATCAATTGCCGAATCAATCTCAATCAGCACACATCATAGTCTCTTTATCCTACAATTCCTTTTACTACATTGTTGGCTACATCGGTCAATACCCTTTCTACCTCTTCGTTTAGTACTCCGCTTCTTAGAGTATCCAGAGTGTCTTGGTGTTTTAGTTTGAGTACGTTTTGATACTCTTCGATGAAGGAATTTATTTTGTCAATAGGCAAATCGAAAAGTAACCCTTTGGTGCCGGCATATACGATTGCTATTTGTTTTTCTACGGGATACGGCTTATACTGCGGTTGTACCAGCAGGGCAGAGTTTTTGCGTCCTTTGTCGAGCGTACGTTTGGTAACAGGGTCCATATCGCCACCGAATTTTGAAAATGCTTCCAACTCACGATATTGTGCTTGGTCGGTTTTGAGAGTTCCGGCTATTTTTTTCATAGCCTTTATTTGAGCATTACCTCCTACGCGCGATACCGAAATACCTACGTTGATAGCCGGACGAATCCCTGCGTTGAACAAACCTGTTTCGAGAAATATCTGCCCGTCTGTAATGGATATAACGTTGGTAGGAATATATGCCGATACGTCTCCCGCCTGAGTCTCGATAATCGGAAGTGCCGTAAGCGAACCGCCCCCTTTGATTTTATCTTTCAAGACATCGGGTAAGTCGTTCATCTGACGGGCAACATCGTCATTTGCTATTATTTTTGCAGCTCTTTCCAAGAGTCTCGAATGCAGATAGAAAATGTCGCCCGGATAAGCCTCACGTCCCGACGGACGACGTAATATCAACGATACTTCACGATATGCCACCGCTTGTTTTGATAAATCGTCGTATATGACCAAAGCGTGTCTGCCCGTATCTCTGAAATATTCGCCGATGGCAGCCCCTGCAAATGGAGCATAAAATCTCAATGCCGCAGGGTCTGATGCCGATGCCGAAATAACAATGGTATAGTCCATTGCTCCTTTTTCTTCCAAAATATTGACAATATTGGCCACGGTCGAACCTTTTTGTCCGATAGCCACATAAATACAATAAACAGGTTTTCCTGCCAGATAGTTATCTCTCTGGTTGATAATGGCATCGATACCGATAGCGGTCTTTCCCGTTTGTCTGTCGCCGATGATAAGTTCGCGTTGTCCGCGTCCTATGGGTATCATAGCATCTATTGCTATCAGACCTGTTTGCAACGGTTCGTTTACCGGTTGTCGGAATATTACGCCCGGAGCTTTGCGTTCCAGAGGCATTTCGAGCAGTTCGCCGTCGATAGAGCCTTTGCCGTCTATCGGTTGTCCCAAAGGATTGATAACGCGTCCTACAAGCCCCTCGCCTGTTGGTATGGAAGCGATTCTTCGAGTACGTTTTACTATGTCTCCCTCTTTTATATTGCTTGTATCGCCCAGAAGTACGGCTCCCACATTGTCCTCTTCAAGATTCATTACTACGGCGATTTCGCCGTTTTCAAATTCGAGCAACTCTCCGCTTTCGGCATTGCTCAGACCGAATATGCGTGCAACACCATCGGAAACCTGTAATACTTTTCCTACTTCTTCAAACTTTATACGTGTATCAATACCTTCGAGCTGCATTTTCAACACATCTGATACTTCACTTACTTTTATATTAGGCATAATATTCTATTAACTTTTAATTTTTTTCAGATAAATCTGTTGTTTTATTTATCTCTATTTTGTGTCTTACGGTTTTATGAATTATAAAATTATTGTTATTTTATAAGTTCCAGTTTTATTTCATTCAATTGATTACGAACCGAGGCATCTAAGCGTTTATCCTCTATTTCGAGCACAAAACCTCCGATAAGAGTGTCGTCCGTTTGGTTGATAAACTCTACCGTTTCGTTGTTTCGTGCGATGAGATTTACCAAAGCATTGCGGGCATTGTCTTCTATTGGTTTTACACTTTGCAATTTTACCGACAATATATTTTTCGCCGTTTTGTATATTTTTTCGTACATCAAAGCAATGGAATATGTATAATCCACTCTGTCGTTATTGACTATAAGCCCCAGTACATTTAGACAGGTATCGGAGATGGTTTCTCCGGCAGCCGTTTTGAGTACAGCCAACTTTTGGGCTTTCTCTATTGTGGGGTTATCCAAGAGGGTTTTCATATACGGCAATTCCGCAAAACGCAAAGCGAGAGTCTGCAATTCTTTGTACAGAATATATTCATCTCCTTTTTGAGCGGCATATTCATATATTGCCTTGGCATAACGAGTCGAAATTTTACAAAGTTCCATAGTAGTTACGCTGCTGATTGTGCTTCCAAAATTAATTTATCGACAAAAGCCCTTTGCTCATCATCTTTTTCAAATTGTTTTTTGATGATTTTTTCGGCAATAGATATAGAGAGTTCGGCAATGGCATTATTAATATCATTCATTGCCTTTTCTTTCTCTTTTTCGATAGCCTGTTTGCTTTCGGCAATCATTTTGGCTACCTCAATTTGAGCCTGTTCTTTTGCTTCGGCTATGATTCTTGCTTTGATTTCGTTTGCCTCTTTTAGTATGCGTATCTCTTCCTCGCGACTATGTTTGATAATATCTTCGCTCTCTTTGACTATTCCGGCAAGTCGTTCGTTTGCTTCTTTGGCAGAATTAAGCGAATCGTCTATAAACTTTTTTCGCTCTTCTACCATTTTTACGATTATCGGAAAACCAAATTTGGCAAGTACGAAAAATACTATACCAAAACAGACAATCATCCAAAACAATAGACCTATATCTGGGGTTAATAAACTCATCTTTATCTAAGTTTTAATTGATTAAAAACTACAAACTAAACAGTAAGACTCTGTTTTTTTTTTAAACAAGTCTTATGACGACATAATTTTTAGTGCGTCGTCGTTAAAGTATAAATCCGCAAACTGCTATTGCAAACAATGCAGCACCTTCGATAAGAGCACAAGAGATAATCATATTTGTGCTGATATTCCCCGATGCTTCGGGCTGACGTGCTATACCTTCCATTGCACTTTGTCCGATTTTCCCGATACCGAGGGCTGCTCCTATAACCGACAAACTTGCACCCAATGCGGCGCCAAACTTCATTATTCCGGTAGCCATTGTGGCTTGTAATAAAATAGATAATAACATAATACTTTTATTTTTTTAATTATTAATTTATTGTTGTTCTAAAATATTTTTTACTTCTTCTTTTAATAGGGGTAGGTTTTTAATTACAATTCCCCAAATAATCTCGTCTTGAATATTATCGTAGGCGTGAATAATCTGATTTCTAAGACCTACAACATTTCTTGCACTCGAAATTTGAATATAAACATCTTTTTTCAAAATTCTATTTGTAGCCTCGCCTATTATCTCTAAGTTACGCTCAATGGCTCGTTTCAACATATTGTTTTGTTGAAAGGCAAAAAAGTCTTTGGGCATATTTTCAAAATATCCCTCTATCTCATTGATGGCACTGAGAATATCGTAAAGCGATTTTTTTATTTCAAGCTGCATAAATCAATTGTTTTGTTCTATTTATCTCTTCAATAAAATATGGATTTTTCAGCGACTTCTCGGTAACCAAATCGACCTTTCTGTCGAAAAGTTCTTGTAGGGCAAACAACAGTCCAAAATAGTTGTCGGCATAATCCAACAGCTCAATATCTTGGAAGTTTACTAAAAAATCTATATCACTATCCGCATTAAAACTCTCCGTAAGCACCGAACCAAACACATAAAACCCCTGAACTCTGTGTTTTTTGCAAAGTTCTTCAATCTCGTTTTTGTATTTAAATATTTCGTTCATAATGCCTTACAATATTTCTTTTTTATAATCATTTATAAACATCCTCAATGTTTTTCCTCGTGCCGATGATGAGGCTCTACCTGCGACAACCCGATAAATACAGCCGAAAGGATTGTGAATACATACGCTTGAATGTATGCAACCAATACCTCCAAAAAATTTACAAATGTTGTCATAATCACGGATAATACGGTCATTCCTGCATTCATAGCAGTGCCCAATTCTACGGTTACGAATATGATACACACAAGACCTATTATAACGGAGTGTCCCGCCAATATGTTGGCAAAAAGACGAATCATCAAGGCAAACGGTTTTGTAAACATACCGATAATCTCTATCAAAGGCATAAGCGGGATAGGGGCTTTGAGCCACCAAGGAACGTGAGGCCAAAGTATCTCTTTCCAATACTCTTTGGTGCCGAATATATTGACGATGAAAAACGTAAACATAGCCAAAACAAATGTAATGGCAATATTACCTGTAATATTGGCTCCGCCAGGGAATATGGGTATCAGTCCCATAATGTTGTTGATAAAAATAAAGAAAAATGCTGTGAGCAGATACGGAGTATAGCGTTTGTAATTTTTACCTATACAGGGTTTTATGATGCCGTCCACTATACTCATTATAAACATTTCAATGGCAGCTATAAATCCTTTTGGGTTTGCGGTTTGGGCTTTTCTGTTTTTGTACCAGCGTGCACACAATAGAATAATCAATACCAATATTGTACTGTTTATCAACAATGAGAAGACATTTTTCGTTATCGAAAAATCGAGTGGGCGAACCTCTTCGCCTTTATCGTTTAACTCTACTATTTTGCCGCTATATTTATCCGAATGTGAGATATAAAAACCTTTGTAATCGC
>JBGXXV010000101.1:0-12943 GCA_041814825.1 Bacteroidota bacterium
CGGTATATTTTATCCATCGGTTGAGGTAGATTAATGTTACGATGAGGTTGTTTAATGTTACGTTTATGTGATTTAATATTCCGTTGGGGCAGTATAACCTAAACATTTCGACAAACAACCCCAAAACTTCGATAAGCAACTCCAAGTTTTCTATAAAAGACATCAACGGAATACTAAGGTAACCCTAAGGCTTCGATAAACAACCCTAAGGCTTCGATAGCAGACTCCGTCGGAACATTAAACAACCTCATCGGGTAGGTAAATAACCCTAACGGATAGATGTAGAATACACAAAAACTATCTCACTTAGGCAATTGCCAAAAGTAATCGCTGTCGTTTGTTATATATTGTGGCTTTATGATATTTTCCGGCAAATTCAATACAAATCCTTCGGGAACAAGGGCAATATACTTGCCGTCGGTATTTCGGTAACGACTTTCCGGATTAAATTTGCTATCAACAATACAATTAAACCAATACAAGTTTTTTGCCATATAGGTTTCAAGATATTCCTCTTTTGTCATCTTATTCTTATTGTTATGATTAGCGTCTTTGTTTAGTACGAGAGGTCGATTGTTGATTAATCGCTCTCTTACCTCCGCTATCCCCAAGAAGTTGCCTTTTTCGTCTTTTACATAAGCATTGAAACTTGGGTCTATCCATATCCATTTATTCAACTGTTGCGAATAGACACTGTTTATCACATGACAATCGTTATCGTTAGGGTCTTTGGGCATACAAGTAACATAACGAGATTTGATACCCATAGAGAGATACATTTCGTTTAACGCTATTGCCAAATGTCTGCAATTTACCCCTTTTCCTGTGGATTTATGATAATTATAAATATCAATGGCATCAAATTCGCATAGTGCGAAATTACTTCCGTCGTGCCTGATAGCATTATGGATAAAGTTTAAGATATTTATAATTTTCGACAACTCGTCTCCGTTACCCGCAACGGAATCAAGATTAAAAAACTCTCTAACATTTTCCAAATTACGGTCATCTGCTTCTTGATACGAAAATACGGGCAAAGTGTCGTTTTCCCCTTTTTTATACCCATTCGATTTTTGAAGTTCTATCAGATTGTCAAACTCTTTTATGCTTGCCAAAAGTTTAATGAATTTTTTATCCTTGCGTATATTATCCAAATCTTTGTCCGATAAAGCATGCCGATAGTTTTTATATCCGAACTTAATGGCATTTCTAAATGCATCGACAGCCTGTTTCTTTTTATTCATTAAAGAATAAGCACACGACAAATTGTAGATTAAAGAATAAGCACACGACAAATTGTAGTAAGTATTCGATTTTATCATATTGATAAAATCTTTGTACTCCGTTTTGTCTTCGTCGGTAAGATTTACTTCATTTATCAAATTTAGTGTTTCCTCCAACGACGCAACCATCTTATCGTATTCCTTATTAATGTAATGATTTTTGGAAGCACTGTCCAATCTCGCAAATTCAGAATAAAATTCATCAAAGTCAGTTTTTGGGGTCTGCCCGCAAGCAATCAACGAAATAATAAAGCCGAATAAGATTGATGCTTTTTTTGCCATATTAAATATATAACTATATTACGAATAATCACTAAAATACAAGTATCCAGAGTGCCATAAGTACTATATTGGCAAGGGCAATAGGCATAAGTATTTTCCATTCGAGTTTGAGCAGCTGGTCGATACGCAGACGTGGGAACGACCAACGTACCCAGAGGGCGATGAATACGCAGAAGAATGTCTTTGCAAAGAACCACACCACAGGCGGGATATAATCCATCACCGTATTAAATCCGTCCAAACCGGGAATATGAAGTGGCTGCCAAGCTCCGAGAAACATTGTTGAGGCAATGGCTGCTATTATAAACATATTCATATATTCCGCAAGGTAGAAAAATCCGAATGTAATACCCGAATACTCCGTATGGTAACCGGCTGTAAGCTCCGACTCCGCTTCGGGCAAATCGAAAGGTCCGCGATTGGTCTCGGCATGTCCGGCAATAAGATATATTACAAAAGCTATGAATGCGGGTATTCCTCCCTTGAAGATAAACCATGCATCAGACTGCTGCTCAACTATTTCGGACAATTGCATCGAACCCGAAAGCATTACTATTGTCATCAGCGATAGGGCACACGACAGTTCGTAGCTTATCAATTGAGCTCCCGAACGCATAGCTCCAATCATCGTATATTTGCTGTTCGATGCCCAACCCGCAAGCACTATCCCCACCACTCCGAGAGCGGATACCGCCAAAAGGTAGAATACACCGATATTGAAGTCGATAGCGTGCAATCCCTTATCGAAAGGTAGAGCCCCAAATGTAAGAAGCGATGCAATGATTACCAAGAAACTTGCCAAACGGAAAAGTCTGTTGTCAGCTCTGTTTAAGGTTATTATCTCTTTGAGCAAAATCTTAAACATATCGGCAATAGGTTGCAATACACCCCAAGCCCCTACCCTATTGGGTCCGAGACGACACTGAAAATAGGCACAAATCTTACGTTCGGCCAAAATAAGTATCAATGCCAAGACAGCATACAGCGAAAGAATTAAAAGTCCTATCAACACAAACTCTATTGCCAAAGCCAACCACTCCGGCAAATTCGACATCAGAAAAGTATCAATCCATTTGGTCACTACTTCAAAATGAAACATATCTCTTTTAACTTTAAAAATTTTGTCTATAATATTAAATATTTTGTCATCTTAGAGTTCCCCGAGTTGTCAAAAAAAAATCAAGAGTCTTTTGGGTATCCCTATTTCTTTTAACCATATTATTTTCAAATTAATATACAACTCAAAAACTCAAAAAAAACTCTACCTGTCAATGCACGGAATTACGTAGTCCAACGAACCTCCAAGCATTATCAAATCCGAAATTTTTGAACCCGGTGTAATGTGTTTCAATACATTAACCAACACAAAAGAGGGACTGCGAAATTTTACTCTATAAGGAAATTTATCCCCGCGAGAATTGATATAAACCGAAAAATCGCCACGTGCATTCTCTACCCTCTGAATATATTCTCCTTCGGGCAACTTTATGACAGCCTTTGTTTTGGCACAATAGTCGCCTTCGGGGATATTATCTATTAGCTGCTCAATGATTTTGAGCGACTCCTCTATCTCGTCGAGACGAATATGATAACGGTCGAATGTCATACCTCCCGTACGAATGAGTTCCGTAAAATTAACCTTGTCGTATGCGGCATAAGGTGCATACTTACGGAGGTCGCAACTCCAACCCGAAGCACGTCCCACAGGTCCGGTAGCTCCGATAGATATTGCCTGTTCTTTGCTCAGATAGCCCACTCCGTCCATTCTGCCTCTTGCTATCGGATTGCCTGTGAACAAGATATGGTGCTCTTTGAGCATCTTACGCATATATGGTATAAACTCTTTTACCTTCTTCTGAAATTCGGGGTGAATATCAGCCATAAGACCGCCTATAACGGCATAGTTAGCCATAAGACGTCCACCGCATGTCTGCTCGAAGATATCCATAATCTTCTCTCTATCACGCATACCATACACAAAAGCGGTGATAGCTCCCATATCCATTGCCATGGCACCCCAGCCCAAAAGATGTGAGGCTATGCGTGTGAGTTCGTCAATAATGGTACGAACATATTGTGCTCTTTGAGGCACTTCGAGTTCGAGTCCTTTCTCCACAGCCATACAAACCGCATGACGGTTGATAGAACCCGATAGATAGTCGAGCCTGTCGGCAAGGTGTAATATCTGTGGATAAGTGTATGCCTCGCACATTTTTTCGATACCGCGGTGGATATATCCAAAGTTGGGGTCAACCTTTTTTACGATTTCGCCGTCGAGCGAAATTCTAAGGTGCAATACACCGTGTGTAGCAGGGTGTTGCGGACCAAAATTGACAACATACTCATCTTTATCAAAGACCGACTTCTTTGGTTTGCCCAAGTCTTCGAGGTCTAATACGGGCAAATTTTCCATATCGTCGAGGTTTTCGTTGTCTGTCGGGATAGGGTTGATAATAGGGCTGTCGTCGTAATCTTTACGTAACGGATATCCTCGCCAATCCTGACGTAAGAATATGCGACGCATATCTTCGTTGCCCAAGAAACGTATGCCGAAAAAATCGTGTACCTCGCGTTCGTAGAAAGGAGCCGACTCCCACAGGTCGATAACGGTATCGAAAGCAGGTTTTTCGCGGTCGGTAGTGGTCGATTTCAACAGTACTATTACGGTAAGGTCTTCGGAGGGCGAAAGGTTGTAGGTTACGCCAAACGAATCGGTATAGTCCATACCGATTATATCGCGAAGAAAATCGAATGACAAAATATCGTTGTTTCTCAATATCTCGGCAGCCCTGCGAAGATTCTCTTTGGACACGACAACAGTATATATGTTTTCTTTATTCGATATTTCGGCATTTGGTATTTGCGAAAAAATTTGTTCCAATTTATTATTCATTTCGCTCCTCAAATTTTAGTTATTAGCTTTATTTTCAATTATTTTTGGCTCTTTGGGCAGAGAGAAAAACTCCTGAACCTTTATCTTACGGCTCAACTGCATCATACCATAAATAATGGCATTCGGAGATGGAGGACAGCCGGGTACAAACACATCGACAGGGATAATTTCGTTGAGACCCATAACGGTGTGGTACGATTTTTTGAACGGACCACCCGAAATAGCACAGCTACCTACGGCAATAACATACTTCGGCTCGGCCATTTGGTCGTATAGACGTTTTACCACAGGAGCCATTTTGTGTACAATGGTACCGAAACAGAAGACCACATCAGCCTGACGCGGAGAGTTGCGTGTAACCTCCCATCCGAAACGGGCAAAGTCGAAACGTGCAGCCCCAAGACTCATAAACTCGATACCGCAACACGAAGTAGCAAAGGTAAGAGGCCAAACAGAGTTGCTGCGTCCCCAGTTGATAAGGTCGTCGAGTTTGGCTATTGCCACATTGACACCGCCTTTTTTGAGCTCTTCTACATATTTTTCGAGATACTCGTTGTCCTTAAAATCGGCGGTTGACAGATTCTTAATTTTAATATCTTTTACTTCCATTCCAGTGCCCCCTTTTTCCACGCATAAATTAGACCAAGCAGAAGAACAAAGATAAAGAAAGAAGCCAAAATAAGCCCATCAACTCCCATCGAACTATAAACAGTAGCCCAAGGGAAGAGCAACACGGCTTCGACATCAAATATCAAAAACAAGATAGCAATGAGGTAATACCCCACTCTGAATTGTCCCCACGACGGACCGCGAGTCTCAATACCACACTCGTAAGGTTCGCCTTTGAGAGCATTGTACGACTTAGGCGACAGCCACATAGCCAAAGCCATAGCCGCCACAACCATAAATACAGCCGTAACCAATACTACTAAAAATAACGCTGAGTTAGTCATAAATAGAACTTATTTATTTTTCTTTTTAGAATTTTACAGTAATCAATTTGTTGTTTGACAACATTTTATATAACACTAATACTCTATAAAAACCTACTTTAAAGAGTTTGCAAAGGTAATTAATTTTTATCTGCTTGACAAAATTTTAACACACACTTTTTTGCAAATTTTTGATAAAATTCTAAAAAACAAACGGTTAAATCATTTTTTTGATACTTGAATTATTCATTAGCAATATCTTTTTTGATTTTTCCATAAAATATTGTTTGTCAATTCAGAAAAATATATTACTTTTGCACTTCAAATTTTTGGGAAGAATATTCTTCAAAGAAACATTTTAACAATAAAATATTATAAAAATTCTAACTTAATTAATTTTTTAAAAAGCTAAATAATGATAGTAGTACCAATTAAAGAGGGCGAAAACATCGAACGAGCCTTAAAAAAGTTCAAACGTAAATATGAAAAAACAGGAGTAGTCAAAGAACTTCGTCGCCGTCAGGCTTTCGACAAGCCTTCGGTAGTGAAACGCAAAGCTAAAATGCACGCAATATATGTTCAGCAACTCCAAACAAAAGAAGAGTAACCGCCTTTTTTTATGTTAGAAGAGTATTCGAGATACTTACAGTATGAGAAAAATTTTTCGACTCATACTGTTTTGTCATATAAAAGAGATATAAATCAGTTTGCCAAATACTATTCGGATATTACCAATAACCAAGACTTACAAAAAGCCGAAACAGACGATATTAAGCTTTGGATGGCAAAGTTGATGGACGAAAACGAAATATCTCCTCGTTCTCTGCGACGAAAGATAGCTGCTTTGAAATCCTTTTATATGTTTTTACTCGAAAAAGGCATTATAAATAAAAATCCCGTAGATATACCCGCTCCGAAAATTACGGTTAGTCTCCCTGTATTTTTTACGGAAAAAGAGATTGACCGATTGAGAGATACAAAAAAACATATAGCAAAAAATAAGTTTGAGGAAGATAGAGATGATTTGATAATAGAGTTGTTATATCAAACAGGGATAAGGCGAAATGAGCTTATCAACCTAAAAATCAACGATATTGATTTTAGTCGAAAAACCATAAAGGTATTAGGTAAACGAAACAAAGAACGATTAATACCTTTCGGAGAGTCGCTCGAAATACAGTTAAAATCATACATTAGCACTAAGAAAGAGACAATAAAGACAGACAACAACTTTCTTTTTGTATTAAGGACCGGCAAACAGATGTACGATAGAGCTATATACAATATAGTTACCAAAAAGTTGAGTGCTATCAGCACAAAGACAAAACACTCTCCGCATACTCTCCGCCATACGTTTGCCTCTACTCTTTTAAATAACGGAGCAGACCTAAATGCCGTAAAAGAGTTGCTCGGACACGCTTCGCTTGCATCAACACAGGTATATACTCACACCACTTTCAAAGAGCTACAAGAGATATACAACCAAACACACCCAAGAGCAAATTAACCTGCAAGCACAAAAAAAACCGATAATTAGCAACTTGAAAAAGACTTTATGAGTTTTATTATCCGAAAACATATAAGTTTGAATTTCGACAATTCGGCCGAAATCTCCGATATTTACAGAGGTTTGAATGTTGATTATCCTAAATTTTTCAAAATGGACAATCTCTCAAAGATGGCTTTTGTGGCATCGGAGCTACTGCTCAAAGATACCGACAACAGATTTTTGCTTAGAGACGATGTCGCAATAATTTTTTTCAACTCATCTTCGTCTCTTGATGTGGACACCGAATATCAAAAGACTATTCAGAGCAGTGATGACTATTTCCCTTCTCCGTCGCTTTTCGTATATACTCTACCCAATATTTGTGCCGGAGAGGTAGCGATACGCAATAAATACTGTGGAGAAACCTCTTTTTATATTCTTGAAAAATTGGATTTAAAACAGATATTCGACATTACCAACAATACTCTTACAGACAACGATTTAACTTTTGCATTAGTCGGATGGCTCGAAAATTATAGAGATACATTTGAGGTAAAAATGGCAATTGTCTCGAAACAAAAATAGATAAAATACAATGAAATATATAGCAAAAACATTTCAGGGACTCGAAGATGTATTGTACAACGAGTTGAAAAAAATAGGAGCCGAAAACATAAAAAAAGAGAGACGAGCCGTATCCTTCGAGGGCGATTTGGCCCTTATGTATAAAGCTAATATCTGGCTAAGAACAGCATCGCGAGTATTGAGAACAATACAGACATTCGAAGCAGACAATGCCGATACGATATACAATGAGGTGAAAAAGATAGAATGGGACCAATATATGTCTGTTAGTCAGACATTTGTCATCAATTCAACAGTATATTCCGAAACATTCAGAAACTCACAGTTTGTCTCGTACCGTACCAAAGATGCTATTGCGGATTATTTCAACGACAAATGCGGCAAACGTCCTTCGGTACGAGTTACCAACCCCGACATATATATCAACATCCATATAGCGAACAATGTATGTACCGTATCGCTCGATTCGTCGGGCGAGAGTCTGCACAAACGAGGTTACCGTACGGTACAGACCAAAGCACCTATCAATGAGGCATTGGCTGCCGGTATGATAATGCTATCGGGGTGGAACGGCAAAAATAATTTTGTGGATTTTATGTGCGGCTCGGGTACATTGCTCATAGAAGCCGCTCTTATAGCTCTCAATATACCTCCGGGCATATATCGAAAAAAGTTTGCCTTCGAAAACTGGAACAACTTCGACCGAGAGCTGTTTGAAGACATATTCAACGACGAAAGCCAAGAGTTGGAGTTCGACCACAAAATATACGGCTACGACCTATCATCAAAAGCTATCGAGATAGCTAAAAGCAACATAAAGTCGGCAGGTATGAGCAAATATATCGAACTAAAAGTGGCAAATATAGCCGATTTTGAAGTTCCGCAAGGAGAGCAATGCACCATAATATCCAACCCGCCATACGGAGAACGACTATTAGACAATAATATAGTAAAGCTATACAATACTTTGGGGCAAACACTGAAACATCGTTGTCAAGGGATTGATACTTGGATAATATCTTCGAATATCGACCTGCTCAAAGCAATAGGACTAAAACCCTCCAAAAAGATAGAGCTCCTGAATGGAAGTTTGGAATGCGAATTTTGGAAATTTGAAATTTTTTCGGGCAAACGCAACAATTTTTTAGCCTCTAAATCAACTACAAACAAATAATTTTATTAAAAATTATTTGTCGTTGCAACATTTTAGAATTTTATATCGTCTTATATTTACAGTTACATTTAAGTTCTAAAATTATCAAACAATGTTGCAGAAGAGTAAATTTTTAATTACGATATATATATTATTGATAAGCAGTAATATATTTTCTCAAGAAGTTATTGAAAAAAAACATCGGTGGTTTGTAGGAGTAGAAGCCGGTATTTTCCTCAGAGAACAAAAAGCCCAAAAGATTGACCAAATACGCTTATCGGGAATAGAATATCAGCCTTACTCCGATTATTACACAAAAAATTATCCATACGACGAATATACCACCAAAGCCATATATTATTTCGGCATAAAACCGGAATATCAAATTACCGATAGATTTAGTATTACATCGGGCATACGATTTGGTTTTCTCAAAGATATGCTTAAATCCGATAGAAGTTTCTTTTTGTGGGAGGCGCCTGGCAACACAAACAACATCAATTATTTACGAGTTGCCAATATCCAACAAACAGTTTATAATGTGGGTATTCCGTTAGAGGTCCGCTTATATCCCAAAAAACGAGATAAAACCATACGTCAATACTTTGTAATTGGGGCAATGTTCAATTTGGTAGCATTTACCAATACCGATGTAAATTTCTTACACTCGGCAATGGAAAAATACGAACAAGATATAAAAGACCAACTAAACAAACCCAACAACTTTTCGACCTATTATTACTTGGGTATAGGTTGGAAGATAGGTAAAATGAACAACCCTTTCGGTAATCTGGAATTTCATTTTCCTATACTGTCGGCAAGCGGCAATAGAGTATCTTCATTTGCCGAATCAAAAATACATTTATTCGGCGTCAACACATCACTCAAAATACCTATCAAGATTCAAAATATCAAGATTCAAAAATAAGTATCATTCTTTTACCAACCCCAAAAACAACACCTCGAATAATATGAAAATCAAATATTTATTTATTACTTTGTCGGTATTATCAATATTCGTCGGCTGTTCTAATATATCTAATAACATACCCGACCTAACGGACGATTTAATTTTTATTCCGGACGAATATTATCCTATGTTACCCGCATATACCGAATCGGGCTACAATACATTCGGAGCTATGTATGAAAAAAAATATTTTGTAGTTACCAAAAATATTGTTCCTTTCAAAATGCAATATGAAAGAGGAAATATATTGATGATTCTCAGCGGAATTGTAAAGTCCGAAAGCTCATACTTACAATCAGATATGTCAATATCTTTTATGTTTCCTTTTGATGAATGCAATTCGTACGAAGATTTATTAAAACTACACAACACAAAGATAAATTTAGCCTCTGCCGACTGCCAAGTGAAGCAACAAATAGGTAGCTACAGCCAAGATGTACTTAATGTAGTAGAGGGCGAACTATTTTTTAGGCGAGCACAAAACCTCAATATAGACGACCAAAAAATGGCAGTAGTACTTTCGGGCACATTCTCGATAAAGTTTAAAGCAGGAAGCCAATATTTTGTAATAAAAAACGGCAGATTCGACCTGTCTATAAACGAAAATTATTTTACTTACATACCCCTTTAACTGAGTTCAATCAATACTCTCAAACAAAACTTTCAAATTACAATTTTTTCAATGTTATTATGGCAAAATATTATTAATTTTGCCATAATTTTTTTTTTAAAATAAAACTTTGAAAAAAACATTAATATATAATATAATAAGATATAGCATCGGTGTAATCTGCCTTATATTTTTGATTTACAAAATATTATCGGCAGACAATATCAAATCGGTTTTTATCCAACTGCATCTAATACCGATTAAACAATATACATATATGATATTGGCAGTAGTGTTGTTACCTGTCAATATTATTTTGGAAAGTATCAAATGGCAAACATCATTAAGCAATATTATCCGTATCACACTCAAAGATTCTGTCAAATCTGTACTTTGGGGCTATACAGGTGCTTTTATAACGCCAAACTCGATTGGCGAATACCCTACCCGTTCGCTTAATCTACCCGAAGGCTATCGTACCAAAGCTGTTACAATGGGCTTTGTCGGTAGCGTAACACAGACATTGATTATTACACTGTGTGGTATAGTGGGACTCCTATTTTGGATAAAAGAGTGCACTCTGAGTACAAATACAGCAATTGCCCTTTACAGTGCCATTATCACAGTTTCGGCAATAGGTATATTGTTTCTGATAAATATAAAAACAGTAGCTATTTTTCTGCAAAAAAGGCGTTTAATCTTTATGAGCAAAGTAGCCGAAAGCCTCAAATTTACCACCCGTTCGCAAGTACTAAGGCTCTTTGTCATATCTTTTTTAAAGTATATTACGTTCAGCACACAGTTTCTGTTAGTATTATTGTTTTTGGGTATAGATATACCATTATACAGAGCTACCGTTGATATGTCTGTTTTCTATCTTTTTCTTACCTACACGCCATTGATGAATGTTTTTGAAGTAGCTGTTAGAAGTTCGATAGCTATTTTCATATTTGGGCATTATACCGACAATCCTGTATATATTGTAATGGGTAGTACAATTTTTTGGTTACTCAACTTTTGCCTGCCCTCTTTGGTAGGCTTGCTATTTATAAAGAAAAAAGTGTAGATATATTATCATAGGTATAAATAAACAATAACCGAAAAGTTTTATGACAGAGAAAACATACCAAACAAATTCTGGCACTATCCATTATTGGATAAGTAGATGTAACAAGCCAAATGCAAAAACAATATGTTTTCTGCCCGGACTGACTGCCGACCACACACTTTTTGTCCGGCAGATAGGTTATTTTTCTGTTAATTATAATGTACTTGTTTGGGATGCACCCGCACACGGCAAATCTCGTCCTTTTCAATTGGATTTCACAATGGAAGATTTGGCACGTTTTTTACACGAAATTCTCATTGCAGAGAAGATAGAGAACCCCATTTTAGTCGGGCAATCATTGGGCGGATACATAAGCCAAATGTATATAGAACTATACCCAAATGAAGTATCTCACTTCGTTTCGATAGATTCTGCTCCATTACAACGCAAATATTATCAACAATGGGAAATTTGGAGCTTAAAGCATATCGAAAACATGTATATGTGTTGTCCTTGGCATTTGCTTGTAAAAATAGGTACACGTGGAGTTTCTGAAAGTATCGAAGGTAGAGCTAATATGAAAAGTATGATGTTGTCGTACAGCAAAAAAGAGTATTGCAAATTGGCTGGATTTGGATATAAAATGCTTGCCGAAGCAGTTGAACAAAATCGTCCTTATCAACTAACTTGTCCTACTCTTCTGATTTGTGGACAATATGACCAAGCAGGTTCAGTCAAAAAATACAATAAAGATTGGACAAGAAATACAGGTTTCTCCCTTGTGTGGATACCCAATGCAGGGCATAACTCCAATATCGACAACCCCGAAGCAGTCAATAACGAAATAGAAAATTTTATTCGGAAAATGATATAGAAAAAACACAGTCTTTGGTCATTAGGCAGTATAACACACAAACGGAAGTTCTATCTCCCGCCCGAATGTATAGCTCCTGAATATTCAAAGCAAAAGTAAATATTTTTGAGTACTAAAACAGAGTATATCCGCCCCTCGCAGAGGCACGCTTTTTTCACATCACCCAATAATATGTAATCAATTGTTTTTCCGATGACATTGAATATATGAAAAACTAAAATGTAGGAAAAAAACGAATTTGTATAACATAAGCGTGGATTTGTATAATTCTCATTTATATGCAATCCTGTACCTTTGCACTTGAAAATTCTATTAATAAAATAAAGAAACAATGAAAAAAGTAATCTTAATTACAGGGGCAAGTTCGGGAATGGGAAAAGTAACTGCCCAAAAATTGATAAAAGAGGGACACACCGTATATACCGTTGCCCGTAGAATAGACCAAATGCAAGATTTGGCAAGCATTGGCGGCAAACCCTTGCAGATGGATGTAACCAACGAAGCGGATATCCAAAAGGTAGTCGATACCATTATCCAAAACGAGGGCAAAATAGATGTGCTTTGGAACAACGCCGGCTATGGATTGTACGGCTCGGTGGAAGATGTTTCCCTCGAAGAAGCCCACAAACAGATGGAAGTAAATGTTTTCGGATTGGCTGCGGTAACGCAAAAAGTAGTGCCGTTTATGCGAAAACAAGGTTCAAGATTAGTTAAGTAAAGATTATCTTTGCATAATTAATTAGAGGACAATGAGTAAAAAGTACTTTTTTCGAGGCAAGATTTCAGAGGAGAAATTTAGAATGATAGTTCGTCTTTTTTGCCTC
>JBGXXV010000102.1:0-5868 GCA_041814825.1 Bacteroidota bacterium
AATCTATATGCTTAAACTTAATGACAGTTTTACTAAAATAGTCAAAAAGTAATTTTTTAAAGTTTAAAGAGTAGAGAGAAGCGTTTTTGTGCTTCTCTCTTTTTTATTTTGCTATGATATACATTGTTGTTTGATTTATTTGGGTTACCTTTGCAATATCCATTTTGTAGAATAGTCAAATTTAATTACAATCAAATATATGAAAAGTGCATTACAGATAGCAAGGGCAGCGTATAAGCCCCGATTGCCTAAAATTCTTAATGGCAATCTGAAAATTGTCGAAGGACAAACAACCGAGGCGGTTTCCGATAAGGAGGCGATAAAAGAACTATTCCCAAATACTTATGGTATGCCTGTTGTTACTTTTGAGCAGACTGATACTATGGCAAGTCTGCCTCAAATCAATGTCGGTGTCATTTTGTCGGGTGGACAGGCTCCGGGCGGACACAACGTTATAGCCGGATTGTTCGACGGTCTCAAAAAGATGAATAAGAACAGTGTGCTATATGGCTTTCTGGGTGGTCCGAGCGGATTGGTAGAGCATAAATATACGGAACTTACGGCTGAAATCATAGATGAATATCGTAATACGGGCGGTTTCGACATAATAGGCTCCGGGCGAACCAAACTCGAAACAGAAGAACAATTCGAAAGAGGAAGAGAGATTTGCGAGAAGTTGAATATCAAAGCCATTGTCATAATAGGTGGCGACGACTCCAACACCAACGCCTGTATATTGGCAGAGTACTACAAGGCAAAAGGTTATGGTATTCAGGTTGTCGGTTGTCCCAAAACTATCGATGGCGACCTCAAAAACGATATGATAGAGACCTCCTTTGGGTTCGATACCGCTTGTAAGGTATATTCCGAACTTATCGGCAATATCCAACGCGATGCCAACTCTGCCAAAAAATATTGGCATTTCATTCGTCTGATGGGACGTAGTGCGTCTCATATCACTCTCGAATGTGCCTTACAGACACAGCCGAATATTGCTATCATATCCGAAGAAATTGAGGCTAAACGTATGAGTCTTAGTGAAATAGTAGAAGATATTGTAAAAGTGATAGTTGCACGAGGCAATGCAGGGCTAAACTTTGGTACTGTACTTATTCCCGAAGGTTTGATAGAGTTTATCCCCAATGTCAAGGTGCTTATATCCGAACTTAATGACCTGCTTGCAGATAATGAGGAGTTTAATTTGCTAAAAAGCGATGAGCATAAACGTAACTTTATCGTTGAGCGTCTCTCGGCAGATAGCAAAGCCACATTCTTGGGCTTGCCTGTGGCTATTGCTCGTCAGCTTAGCCTCGATAGAGACTCGCACGGTAATGTGCAGGTATCGCTTATCGAGACCGAAAAACTGCTTATCGAGATGGTTGCCACACGTTTGGCAGAGCTCAAAAAAGAGGGTAGCTATAAAGGGAAGTTTGCCTCGCTCGGACACTTTTTCGGGTACGAAGGGCGTTGTGCCGCTCCTTCCAATTTCGATACCGACTACTGCTATTCGCTTGGCTACACTGCGGCAATGCTTGTGGGTGCAGGCAAAACCGGTTATATGTCGTCGGTACGTCGTTTGGCTGAATCTGTCGATAATTGGATTGCAGGCGGTGTGCCTATCACAATGATGTTCAATATGGAGAAAAAATCGGGTAAACTCAAACCTGTGATACAGAAGGCTTTGGTCGATTTGTCGGGAAATCCGTTTAAATATTTTGCCGACCGTCGTCATAAGTGGGGCGGAGTAGAGTGCAACTATCTATATCCGGGACCTATTCAATATTTCGGACCTACAGAGGTGTGCGATATGCCGACCAAGACTTTGATGTTGGAACACAGTGTTTTGTGAACTTTTTGCAAAAAAATATTGCCGAATAAAATAAAAGTATTACCTTTGTAATCTGTTTCTGCGGCTGTGGTGTAATTGGTAGCCACGCTAGACTTAGGATCTAGTGCTGAGAGGCGTGGGGGTTCGAGTCCCTTCAGCCGCACAAAGCGAGGCTAATTTTTATAACAAAAAAATAGTCTCGCTTTTTAATTAAAAAAATAGTGTTTTTTGATTATGTTTAAGACATTAACCTTTATAGTATGCTGTTGCTTAATACTTTCGTGTGGCAAAAAAGCAACTCCCAAACCTTATGAATATTTTCGTATCGACCTCCCTCCGCATCAGTATAAATTGATTGACAACCTCGAAGATATAAGTTTTGAAATATCGGAATATGGGCAGATAAGTGATTATAAGGGCGGTGATGTGAAAGGGTATAATGTTGATTATCCGTCTCTTAATGGGCGAATCCATCTTACCTATATGCCGCTTAATTTGGATTCTTTTATAGCTGTTACCGAAGATAGTCGTCGTCTTGCCTACAAACATACCATTAAAGCCAATTCCATTATCGAAAATTATTACGAAAACGATACGACAAAAGTTTATGGGGTGTTGTTTAAGATTTCGGGAAATGCGGCTTCTCCGGTACAATTTTTTATAACCGACAGCACTAAAAACTTCTTGCGAGGGGCTTTGTATTTCAACAATCTGCCCAACTACGACTCGATAATGCCTGTGGCCGATTATGTGCAGGAAGATATAGTAAGATTGATAGAAACCGTAAGGTGGAAATAGATTTTTTTTAGTAACTTTGTTGTCCGATTTTTATCCAATTTTTAGAATTTATAAACATCTAAATAATAGAACATATATGGAAATTCTTCAAAGATTTATCGAAACGGCAAAATCGAACCCACAACGTATCGTATTGCCCGAAGGGTACGAAACTCGTACATTGCAAGCAGCAAACCGCCTTATCAACGATGGTATTGCACGAATAATCCTACTTGGAGAGCGTAATAAAATACTTGCCTCCGCCCGCGAACTCGGATTGGAGCATATCGAAAAAGCTACCATTATTAATCCCGAAGACAGCGAATTTTCCGAAAAATATACCAATTTGCTTTTTGAATTGAGGAAAAACAAAGGTATGACCATAGAACAAGCTGCCGAGTTGGTAAAAGACCCTTTGTATTTCGGCTGTTTGATGATAAAAGCAGGCGATGCGGACGGTGAACTTGCCGGAGCTCAAAATACTACGGGCAATGTTTTGCGTCCGGCTCTGCAAATCGTCAAAACACAACCGGGTATTAGTGTTATATCGGGAGCTATGCTTATGTTTTGCAAAGAGAAAGCGTATGGCGAAAATGGATTTTTGCTTGTGGCTGATGTTGCCGTTATGCCCAACCCTACGGCACAGGAATTGGCACAGATAGCTGTTTGTACCGGTAGGACAATGAAGAATATGATTGGTATCGAACCCAAAGTGGCTATGTTGAGTTTTTCGACCAAGGGGTCGGCTCAACACGAGTTTGTCGATAGAGTTGTGGAAGCTACTTCGTTGGCACAACAGATGGCTCCCGAACTTAAAATAGACGGCGAACTGCAAGCCGATGCCGCACTTGTACCTTCGGTAGGTAAGTTCAAAGCACCTGCAAGTACCGTAGCGGGCGAGGCTAACGTATTGGTATTCCCTGCTTTAGAAGTTGGTAACATAGCTTATAAAATGGTCGAACGACTTGGAGGAGCCGTTTCGGTAGGTCCGGTATTGCAGGGTATGGCTGCTCCTATCAACGATTTGTCGCGTGGCTGCTCTGTTGATGATATTTATTATATGACGGCTATCACTGCAAATCAGGCAATAGCCGCGAAAAAATAATAATTTTAAGAAAAAAGAAACAAAGCCCAAGATGAATGCTCTAATAAAAACCTCGTATAATTTTCCCAATCAGACAGCCGTTTATAACGGCAAAGTACGTGACGTATATACTGTTGGCGACAAAGAATTGATAATGGTTACTACTGATAGGATTTCGGCGTTTGATGTTGTTATGCCCAGAGGTATTCCGTTCAAGGGAGAGATATTAAATAGGATAGCAGCCAAATTTTTGGACGAAACCAAAGATATTTGCCCCAACTGGAAACGTGCTACTCCCGACCCGATGGTTACGTGTGGTATTATGTGTAAGGGGTATCCTGTGGAGATGATTGTACGGGGCTACCTGTGTGGCAGTGCATGGCGTGATTACCTGAAAGGAGCCCGTTTTATTTCGGGAGTACCTATTCCCGAAGGAATGAGAGAAAACGAGAAGTTTCCCACGCCGATAGTTACGCCGACTACCAAAGCCGAACTCGGCAAGCACGACGAAAATATATCGAAAGAGGAGATAATAGCTCAGAATCTGGTGAGTGCCGAAGAGTATGCCGTTTTGGAACAATATGCTTTGGCTCTGTTCGAGCGGGGGTCGCAGATAGCCGACAAACGCGGGCTTATACTTGTTGATACGAAATATGAGTTTGGCACGGCAGACGGCACTATCTATCTTATGGACGAGGTGCATACGCCCGACTCATCGCGTTATTTTTACAAAAATACATATCAACAGCTTTTCGACGAAGGCAAACCACAACGACAACTATCGAAGGAGTTTGTACGCCAATGGCTTATGGACAACGGTTTCCAAGGCAAAGAGGGCGAACGGATACCCGAGATGACCGACGAGGTGGTTCGTGGTATATCCGAGCGTTATTGCGAACTTTATGAGCAGATTACGGGCGAAAAATTTTCGACAGAAGACAGCGGTAACATCGAACAGCGAATAGAGAGAAACGTTTTGAATTATCTTAAAAAATAAAGATTATTTAATGATAAGGGTAAATCGTGGGTTTACCCTTTTATAATTTCAACAAAAGAATATTAATTATTAATGATGTTTAGAGCAAAGCATAATCGACAAAACAAAACCTTAGAGCAAATTTCCGAAAGAGAGTTACACGAAGAGTGTGGAGTTTTTGGAGTTTTCAATGTGAAAAATGCGGCAAACCTCACATATTACGGCTTGCATTCGTTGCAGCATCGCGGGCAGGAGGGGTGCGGTATTGTGGCATGCAACAACGGCTATTTCTCAAATGTAAAGGGCGAAGGGTTGGTAACCGAGATTTTCAACGAAAAAAATATGTCTTCGCTCGAAGGTAGCGCAGCCATCGGACATGTAAGGTATTCTACCGCCGGCGGAGGCGGTATAAAAAATGTTCAACCGTTTGTTTTTAGACACCATACGGGCGATTTTGCTTTGGCTCACAACGGCAATCTGGTAAATTCGCGAGAATTGTCCAATTATCTCGAAAATAAAGGAAGTATATTCCAATCGACCTCCGACTCCGAAATATTGGCTCATCTTATCAAAAAAGAGAAAGACGAGACATCAAAACTCTACAATATAATAGAGGCACTGAATATGATTGAGGGAGCCTTTGCCTTTGTCATTCTGACGGAAAATAAGTTGTATGCCGCCCGCGATAAGTATGGCTTACGACCGCTCTCGATAGGCAGATTGGATGATGGTTATGTGGTGGGTTCGGAGACTTGTGCTTTGGATATAGTGGGAGCCGAGTTTGTCAGAGATGTAGAGCCGGGAGAAATAGTGATATTCGATTCAAACGGTCTTACCTCTGTGGATTACTCCAAGTTCAAACACCACTATCTTTGTGCAATGGAGTTTATATATTTTTCCAGACCCGACAGCGATTTGGAGAGTTGCAATGTACACTCGTTTCGCAAAGAGAGTGGCAAGCTGCTTTTCGAGGAGGCACCCGCCGATGCCGATATAGTGATAGGAGTACCCGATTCGTCGCTGAGTGCTGCCATCGGATACGCAGAGGCGAGCGGTATCCCATACGAACAGGGATTGGTGAAAAACAAATATGTAGGCAGGACATTTATTCAACCCTCGCAGGATATGCGTGAAAAAGGGGTAAAGATGAAGCTCTCGGCGGTACGTTCCATTGTGAACGGCAAACGTGTGGTACTCATAGAC
>JBGXXV010000103.1:0-4766 GCA_041814825.1 Bacteroidota bacterium
CAACGCCTAAACATAAGAACTACAAAGGTAGTGCTTTTTTAGCGAATAAAAATGATTTTTATTTTACTGATTTACTACTCTTTCCGGTATTTATTTCATTTTTTTTTGTACCTTTGTGCGTTAGTTTATGTGTAATTTGGGCTAAAAGTCCTTAGATATTGGTATTAACACAAATATTATTGTTAATTTTGCTATACTTTTTGGCAAATTACAACTAAACATAATAAAGTAAAAAGTAACTAAAAATAAATCTTTAATTAATAAATGAACAATACCGTCAAAACAGATGTTTTAATCATCGGAGCCGGTCCTTCCGGGCTATCTACCGCTATTCATCTTGCCGATTTGCTCAAAGCCAAAGGTATCGAAAAACAGATACTCGTTGTGGATAAGGGACAGTCGGTAGGGTCGCATATTTTGTCGGGAGCAGTAATCAAACCCCAAGCATTCAGGGATTTGCTACCCGATATCAACTTCGACGAAATCCCCTTCGACAGTAAGGTAATAAGCGATGAAATGTACCTTTTGCAGGAGAAGGGCGGCAGTTTCAAAATGCCGTTTCATCCGCCGTATATGAGCAACAACGGCAACTATTGTGCTTCATTGGGCGAGGTATGCCGCTTCTTAGCTCTCAAAGCTACCGAAAAGGGTGTAGAGATATATCCGAATTTCGCCATTAGCGACATCATCTACAACGAAAAAGGCGATGTGGCAGGAGCCAAATGTATCGACACAGGTATCGACCACCACGGCAATAAGCTCGAAAACTTTGTAGAAGGTACTCGTGTAGAAGCTGCATTGACTATATTTGCCGAAGGTACTCGCGGTAGCCTTACCAAAAAACTTGTTGCCAACAAAAATCTTGCACAAGGCAAAAACCCGCAAATTTACTCTCTCGGTATCAAAGAGTTGTTCAGCGTTCCCGAAGGTACTATCAAGCCGGGTGAGGTGTATCACACTATGGGTTTCCCCGCAATGAACGATAACGTTTTCGGTGGCGGTTTCATCTACGGCCTCAAAGAAAACAAAGTGGCTCTCGGTCTTGTACTTGGGCTCGACTTTGCCGACCCTACTTACGATGTCTTCCGTGCATTTCAGATTTGGAAAACCCACCCGTTTGTAGAGAAATTCGTAAAAAACGGCAGACTGCTCGAATACGGTGCTAAGACGCTTCCCGAAGGCGGTTACTACTCGTTGATAAAATATTATACCAACAACGCAATGATAGTGGGCGACTCTGCAGGATTTCTCGTTATGCCCGCCCTCAAAGGTATTCATTTGGCTGTATATTCGGGGATGTCGGCTGCTAAGGCTGCTTGCGATGCTTTTGTGGCAAACAATTTTACCGAAGAAGTACTAAAAAATTACGAAAAATACATCGAACAATCTTCCGTTTACAACGATATGTACAAGTGTCGCAACTTCCGTCAAGGTTTTTCAAAAGGCACTTTAGCAGGAATGTTCAACTTTGGTACTCAAATACTTACAGGTGGAGCCGGATTTGTCGGAAAGCTATCGACACACAACGATTACAGCTACACCAAACCGATTGACGAGGCAAAAAAACCACTTTTCAAAGACAAAGCCGAACACTACCCAATCGACAGACCATATAACTTCAACAAAGCCGATGACGTATTCTATTCGGGCACACACCACGACGAGGAACAAATCGTTCACTTGCAGATAACAGTCGATGACGAACGTTATTCCAAAGAAAATATAAAAAAATATGGTGCTCCTGCTCAATATTACTGCCCGGCAGAAGTTTATGAACTTCATACGGACAAAAATACGGGTCGTCAAGAGTTGCGTATTCACGCCGAAAACTGTGTTCATTGCAAAACCTGCGACATCAAAGAACCCAATGGAGCCATCACATGGAACGTACCAAACGGTGGCAACGGACCGGATTATAAATATATGTAATCCAATTTTTTATTAATCATCAAAAAAATAAAAACATAGAATCTATATGGCATTGACAATCATATCATTAATAAAACAGGTACCGTTGCCCTCAGAGATGCGTATGGGCGATGACGGACTTATGGACAGAACCAAAGCCAAGTCAATCATCAATATCGACTGCCAATTTGGACTTGAAGCAGGTCTTCAGTTAAAGAAAAAGTATCCCGATGCACGTATGATAGCTTGTTCTATGGGACCGGTTTCGTTTGAGAACGCTCTAAAAACCGCTATCTCAATGGGTTACGACGAGGCGTATCTTTTGAGCGACCGTAAGCTCGGTGGCTCCGACACCTATGCCACAGGCCTCTCACTATCGACAATGCTCCGTCAAATGGGCTTTTCAAAAGACTCAAAAGAGCCGTTCGTTATAGTTGCAGGCAGACAGACCTCCGATGGCGATACGGCACACGTTCCCTCACAGGTAGCCGAATCTCTCGGCATACCGCAAGCCACATTCGTAGAGCGTATCGAGGCAAACGACGATGGCACTATCACGGCACGCCGTATTATAGAGGGAGGCTATCAGATGTTGAAACTCCGGATGCCCTGTGTTATTTCGTTCACCCCGACAGGCATAAAACCCCGCAAACCATCGTTACTTGGGGCTATCAAAGCCAATCACTCTAAGGTAACCGTTAAGTCGGTCGATGACATAGGTATGTCCGAAGAGGCTCAGAAACTAATAGGTATCAACGGCTCGCCAACCATTGTGGCAGGTATCGAAAATATAGAATCAGACCGTCCGCCGGTAGTGATGGCATCGGGTCAGAACCAAGACCAGCTCGTTGATTCGCTCATCGAAAACATCAAAAAGGGAGGTAATACATTAGTCAAAAAAGAGGTAAAAGAGAAAAAAGAGGTTGATACCACAGGATTTGAGGTGGTCGATTTGCGTGGCGAAAACAAAGGTATTCTCACTTGGGCAGAGGTAGTAGGCGATAAAATAGCACGTCCGTCGATAGAGCTACTCACGCCGGCACGACACTTAGCCGACCAACTTGGCGGAGATACCAAAATCACTACCGTGCTTATCGGTAAAAATGTTCGTCCTCTGGCTCAAACACTATTCGAACACGGCGCCGACCGCGTTGTAGTAGTCGAAAACGACAAACTCGAAGAGTATCTGATACTGCCTTTTGCCGAAATTATTACACAGATAATACAAAAGCAAAAACCCGAAATAGCTCTCTTTGCAGCTACCACAGCGGGACGTGAACTTGCTCCCCGTATCGGTATGAAGACCGGCTCCGGCGTTACTGCCGACTGTACGGGTCTCGAAATAGGAGATTATATCGACAAAAAAAATAAACGCATCGTCCGCCCGATACTTCACTCTCGCCGTCCTACTTACGGCGAAAGTAAGTTGGCAACGATTCTCGGTTTTGTCTATCCGCAGATATCTACCGCACGTGCGGGTACCTTTGCCGTGCCGCAACGTGTCGAAGGACGTAAAGGCGAAATATCGGAGTTTGTTCCCGAACTAAGCGAAAACACTTTCAGCACTCAAATTCTTGACACCGTTCGTGGCGAGGGCGGTTTGGCATCGCTTTTTGAGGCTGATATAATAGTGGCAGGCGGTCGCGGTACTGTGGGCGACGAGCTAAAACTTGTAAAAGAACTTGCCGAGGCTCTCAAAGCACAGGGGCTAAAAGCCGAATGGGCTTGTAGTCGCGTGGTGGTCGATGAGGGATATGCCGAATATGCCCGTCAAATAGGACAAACAGGCAAGACCGTACGTCCTAAGGTATATGTGGCAATCGGTATCAGCGGAGCTATACAACACATAGCTGGTATCAAGGAGTCGGGCAAAGTTATTGCCATCGACCAAAATCCCAAAGCAAGCATATTCCGCTATGCCGACTTCGGGCTGTGCGGTATGTATCAGGATATTGTCCCCGAACTGATAGACAGGGTAAAACAAGGCTTTACCTTCGGTATAGAAAAAAAATAAACGAAAAAAGGCGTCTTGTAAAAAAGATGCCTTTTTTTATCATTGATGTCCGACAAAAAATCAACATCAACCTGTAATATCTTAATAAGCAAACAAATATCATTTACTGCCAAATTTTTTCTTCATCCCAATGGTCTGGAAAACCAATCTTGTCAATTGGTATATTAGGATTTTTTCTTATTAACATGATAATTTTCTTCTTGTATGTATCTCCGGCATTGATGGCATTACATAGATACAACATAGAGACAATTATCAAATATGGTTTCTTTTGAGCAAATGCCGGAAGAGTATTCTCCAACCATGTACATTTAGGTTTACTTATTGTCATTGGGCGTTTTACCATATCTCTGCCCCAGAGTCTGGAATGATGGGCTACAATATTTCTCAAATAGGAAATAGCTTCAAGCCAACTCGAAAGTTCTGAGTGCTTATTAAGCCCAAAGTCATTGGCTATTTTCGCCTTTTCCGGTAATTGGTGATTGAGATTCTTGTATAACTTTGAAAGCGTTCCCAAAGTCGCTACCTCAAAAATCACCCAAGCATCAGGCTGCTGTGTGAGTGAGGTGCATTTATCACCATTCCACTCTCCGTATTTACGCTTGTAATCTTTGACGAAGATCTCGCCACTACGCATAAATTCGCTCATTAAGTCATCCGTATGTTGCTGATGAAACTTTTTGTTGTCAAAGAGAGTCGCCTCTGTATAATACAAACCTCCATACGATTGTGAAAGGTGATAAATCATCTTTGTTCTTAATGCTACCTCAATGGTTTCAATAGCATCAAACAGTATCAGACGTAATTCCTTGTCAAATAAATACCGTGTGATAACATCTTTAAA
>JBGXXV010000104.1:0-30062 GCA_041814825.1 Bacteroidota bacterium
AGCCTTGACCTTCTTTTGCATACTTTTCTTGTGTCAAGACAAGAAAAGTATGTCGGGGTTTGGGGCGGATAGCCCCAACCTAAGAGAGAAGAAAATGTGATTGGAGCTTTGGTACGATTGATAATATATTGTACAGTAATGAAATTTTATAAACAAAAAACTGAAATTAAAAAAGTTATCACCCTAAAATTTTTCAAAAAACTTTTATCGGACAGCAATGAAATACAATAGCGTTTTCTTTTTATCAGGCAGTAATGATATTTTTCATACAAAATAACACAATGCTTGGAAGTAACACCCAATTGGGACGGGGCACAAAATAATCATACAATAAAAAGAGGTTGTCTCCTTTTTTGAAACAACCTCTTCGTATTATGAACAATTAAAACCAATCTTTAAATAATTTATTTACTGTTTTTGGCTTGTTTTACGATAGCAACAAAGGCTTCTTTGTTATTCATAGCCAAATCGGCAAGTACTTTACGATTTATAGTAATACCGGCTTTGTGCAAAGCTCCCATAAGTTGTGAATACGAATAGCCTTCCAAGCGGGCGGCAGCATTGATACGCTGTATCCACAATGCACGAAAACTGCGTTTTTTGTTTTTTCTGTCACGGTATGCATACTGCAATCCTTTTTCCCAAGTATTTTTGGCGATAGTCCATACATTACGTCTCGCACCAAAATAACCTCTTGTAAGTTTTAAAATTCTTTTTCTTTTTGCTCTTGAAGCTACGTGATTTACTGAACGTGGCATAAATTTTAATTTTTTTTTGAAAGTCAGTGTTCTATTTTGAAACTTTTTTACTGAACATTCGATTAATACTTTGATTAATTAACTCTTAACGGAGACCCAACAAGGATTTTACATTCTTCTCATCAGAATTGTGAATTACCCCGGTATGCGTAAGATTACGCTTTCTTTTGTTGGTCTTCTTTGTCAGAATATGACTTTTGAAGGCATGTTTCCGCTTTACTTTACCTGTTCCGGTAAGGGCAAACCTTTTTTTGGCACCGGAATTAGTTTTCATCTTAGACATTTTCTTTTACGTTATTTAAATTTGTTATTAAAAAATATTTTATATACTTTATTTTTTTGGCTTAGGCGATATATTGAGTATCATTCTTTTACCTTCGAGCTTAGGAGTATTATCGGGTTTGGCTATATCTTCCAAATCATCCATAAATTTTTTCAACAACTCTTCGCCCTGCTCCTTAAACATTATCGAACGACCTCTGAAAAACACCGATGCCTTGACCTTATTACCTTCAGCAATAAAATTGCGAGCGTGTTTAAGTTTAAAGTTATAGTCGTGTTCGTCTGTCTGAGGACCAAACCGAATCTCTTTTACAACAACCTTTACGGCATTAGCTTTTATCTCTTTCTCTTTTTTCTTTAATTGATATAGAAATTTCTGATAATCCACTATCTTACATACCGGAGGGTCGGCATTCGGCGAAATCTCTACCAAATCCAAACCTAAATCTTCTGCCTTAGATAAGGCATGCTCTATGGTATAGATACCTTGATCTATATTATCTCCAACCAAACGAACGCGAGCAACATGTTTTATATCTTCATTAATGCGATATTTGCTCTCTTGGTTGCTACGATTATTGAAATTGTTTGCTATTGTAATATCCTCCTAATTTAGAATGAACAACATTAAAAAAATAGTGTGCAAAAGTAATACATTTTTTTGATTTGACAAACAATGTTTTTAGTTTTTTGCTAAAAATATAGGTCTTATTCAAAATTCATATAATTGGCTTATATACAACATCATAAAAAGTTTGACTAATAAATGTGAATTTTAGAATTGACCAAATCATAAATTATAGTTACCTTTGCACACTATAAAGAAAAACAAAAAATACAACATAAATATATGCAAGACATAATTTTAGAACTAAAAGAAGAAATAATAAAAGCATTAAACCTCGAAGATATGTCGCCCGAAAATATTGACGAGAATGCTCCGCTATTTGGTGAAGGACTCGGCCTCGACTCCATCGACGCTTTGGAATTGATAGTATTGATGGAAAAAAACTATGGAATAAAGCTTAGAAATCCCAATGAGGGCAAAGAAATCTTCAAGTCGGTGGTATCTATGGCAGAGTATATAAAAGCCAATAGAACCAAATAAACCATATAGGCGGTCTCTCTTTTTACGATTAAGTTGATTTTTGAGACAACCAATATCGTTTAGTAAAAACAATCTTATTTACTCAAAAACAGTAAATTAGAGAATGAAAATTTTAGTTACGGGTATCGGTATAATATCTGCGATAGGAAACAACACCGATGAGACATTATTTTCGATAACAGAAAGCAAATCAGGAATTTCAAAGGTAAAATATTTGAATACATCTCATCAAAATTTACTTGTAGGTGAAGTAAAACTAACCGCAAAAGAGATGAAATACTCTCTGAATATTCCTGAAAATACGCCATCAATCCGTACTTCACTAATAGGTATGATGGCTACAAAAGAGGCAATACAATCGGCCGGACTGAATACGAAAAATATGTCCGATAGCCTATGTGTATTGCTTAATGGTACTACCGTAGGTGGCATGGATAAAACCGAAGAACATTACTTAGACTTTATATCGAATAATTCGAAAAACGAATATATTTCCATGCAACATTGTGGTACATGTACCGAAATGATTGCCGATTATCACGGGTGTTTCAGACGGGTATATACTATTTCTACCGCTTGTAGTTCGGCTGCCAACGCCATACTGTTCGGAGCAAATCTACTAAAACATAAACAGGCGGATATTGTCATAGCCGGTGGAAGCGAATGTATTACCAAATTTCATTTGAACGGCTTCAACTCTCTGATGATTATAGACGAATTGCCTTGCCGTCCGTTCGATGCGAAAAGGCAAGGTCTAAATCTTGGAGAAGGAGCGGCTTTTGTGGTTTTAGAGACAGAAGAACATTTTCTAAAAAGAAAATCGAGTACACAGCCCTATGCCGAACTAAAAGGAGGTGCCAATGTGTGTGAGGCATATCATCAGACCGCATCATCTCCGGATGGCAAGGGAGCTTTCAAAGCAATGCACGAGGCTCTGGCTGCCGCCAATTTGCTACCCTCCGATATAAGCTATATAAATGCACACGGCACAGGTACTCCAAACAACGATTTAAGCGAGGGCAAAGCCATTGAACAACTGTGGGGAGACAATATACCACCGGTAAGTTCGACAAAATCTTTTACAGGACACACTACAAGTGCGGCAGGTGCAGTAGAAGCGGTAATATCCATTTTGTCGTTACAAAACAATTTTATCCCGCCAAATCTCAATTTTGAAAATCCAATGGAAGAATTGAATTTTTCGCCGGTAGTAAAAATCCGACAAAATATAATGTTGAAACATATATTATCAAACTCTTTCGGGTTTGGAGGTAATGATACAAGTTTGATTTTTTCTAAAATTTAAATACAATATTGTAACCTTGAAAACAAATATATATATCAATTCCATAAAGCAAATATCCGCACAAAAGGCACTCTGCGAAGAGTGGTTTGAGCAACCTATATTTTATACCGAAAATTTCGTAAAATCGTTGGACGAAGATTACAAACAGTACTTCTCCGCAAATGAAGTACGTCGATTAGGAAAAATACTAAAAAGAGCATTACTAACATCACGTAAAGCACTCGAAGATAGTGAAATATCCATACCTGATGCAATTATAACAGGTACAGGGCTCGGATGTCTGGAGAATACGGAATTGTTTTTGGACCGTATGGTACATCAGCAAGAACAATTGTTAAACCCCACACAATTTATGAATTCCACACACAATACAATAAGTTCGCTGATAGCAATAGATACGGGGTGTACCAATTATAACTCCACACATACACACAAAGGGGTATCGTTCGAACATGCATTGCTTGACGGTATTATTCGGCTTAGCAACAAAACAGACAAAGCATCGGTACTTGTTTGCGGACACGACGAAATGACCCAAACTTATTTCAATTTTTTACAAAAATGCGGATATTTGGGGCAACAAGGCGAGACCTTTGCAGGCGAAACAGCTGTGGCAATGGTATTGTCCAACAAACAAACGGAGACCTCTATCTGTAAAATAGAAGCGATAGAAACTTTCTACGGACAATCGTCAAATATACCCGACATATTCGAATCCACAGTAGGTATAGATGCCATAATGACAGGCGTTAATGGTCTGCATAATAACGACAGAATATATTCGGAGACTTGCACAAGATTGTTTCCAAACATTCCCATATTGCAATACAAAAATATATTTGGCGAAAGTTACACTGCATCGGCTTTGGGTATTTACGCCGCCGCACAGTGTATTAAGAAAAATACGATACCCCATCATCTGAATTATGGCAACAACAATATAAAAACAGTATCAAAAATAATGTGTTACAACCATTTTGAGGGGAAAAATCATGCTTTCGTTCTGTTGTCAAAAAAATAAATTAACTATTATTTTTTATGCTAAAACCCTTATTGCTAACTATATTTCAATGTCTATTACTTGCTACGGGACAAGTATGTTTTAAATTGGCGGTAGATAAAATTCAAAAATTTCAATTTACATTAGCTTGGTTTTATGATATTCTGACCAACTGGTGGCTACTTGCAAGTGGTATATCTCTGGCTTCGGCAACCATCTTATGGGGATATATACTGAAACATTTCGAATTTTCCATAGCATACCCCGTTACTGCCTTTGCTTACGTATTTGGTATGTTGGCTGCTGCTTTCATATTCGGCGAAACTATCCCTCCGAGCCGTTGGATAGGAGTGATACTGATAATTGCGGGAGTTATGTTGGTGGTAAAATAAAAAACCGACGAAAAAATGAGTTTTTCATCGGTTTTACAATGATTATTATCTACAAATAAATCTTGGCTCCGATAAAAAACATACGAGGCAACGAAGGACCATACACATAGGCGGCATCTTTGAGTTTGCCATAGTCAAGGTCTTTTTGATATGCATCAAATATGTTTTTTACTCCTCCGTTAATCTCAAAATTTGCTTTATCGGCTATTCGGAAATTATATGCCAGTTTCAGTCCAAAATCCCAAAATACAGGTGTAATTACTTCCAATTCCTTGTTGTCTTTCCCGTCTTCACTAACAGTATGTTGGACAAGCATCGACCCGGTATAATTACCAAAAACCGACGCTCTTAATGATTGTGTTATATAAAAATTTGATGTAATATAACCATAATAGTCAGGAGTACGAAATATTCTTCTTTGAGGAGTAAGTTGGTCAGACCATCTTTCAGGTTCGTTATAACGACTCGACTGCAAAGTATAACCCAATTGTATATCAAAAATATTATCCATACCGATTTTACTCTCTATATTGACTCCATACACCGTTGCACCGGAACCATTACGACGTTCCTTATAAATTATTGATTTTATGGTGTCTTCTCCTATATTTTCGAGCACAAACACATCATTGAGAGCAGTATAAAATCCTTCCAGCAACAAATTTGCTTTTACATCTCCGAAATTATGATACAAATCGACAGAAGCACTTATGCTATGAGAGTATTCGGGACGTAAATCATTGGCAAGCTGTATCAATGCCAAAGAGCCTCCTACGGCTTCGATGTGAAGGTCTTCGTTATATGTCTGCGGAGCTCGATATCCACTCGAATAACTTGCTCTGAAACCAACTTTTTCGGAAGGGCTGTAACGGACATTAATACGGGGACTAAATACCACATTCTTCATAACATTATGTTTATCAAACCTTGCTCCCAATAACAAACCTATTTTTTTGTTTTTCCACTCGTTTTGCAAATATGCCCCTAATATATGGGTCGTCTGCTCAATATTACGTCCCAGTCCGGCAAATTTATCATGTAGAGTATTAAAATTATACTCAATGCCTGCTGTAAATCGAGCCGGAAGAAACAAAAATTTATCCGTATCAAAAGAGTATTGAGTACCGGCCACAAAAGTTTTATCACCGGTTTTGCCATAAGCATTAGCCCCTTTTTCCGCACCGAAATAACTATCTCTATTTATTAATTGTCCTGAGGCAAAAATATCTATATTATGCTTATAATCAGCAGAATAAGTATTAAAACTCAAACTCCCTCCATCAATTTTATGATTTAAATATTCGGCTATATCAGATTCGTGCGGAGGGTTATCAAACAAATTTCCGCCACGTCTAAATTCGTGAATATGATGATACTCTACCATCAGCCGTGAATAGTTGCTCGTGGCATAAAACCCTCTGAATCCGATATTTTCGGCATTAAGTTGCGGAATATCCGAGAAACCGTCTTTATTACGGTCATAGGAGTGTCTATTTTTAAGCATTCCGAAAATATAGACTCCCGCTTTATGGTCTTCGGACACAAAAGAACCATTGAGAGATGTATTGATATCAAAATTCTTAATACCCAGCACATTGGTTGTATTAGCAACCATTACCGAGTTTCGCAAAGGTTCCTTTGTGATAATATTTATAATACCTCCGATAGCATTAGAACCAAATAGAGCCGAACCGCCTCCGCGTATTACCTCCACTCGTTCTATCATATCCACAGGAAATTGTTCCAAACCATAGACAGACGCAAGCGAACTGAATACAGGACGACTATCAATAAGTATTTGAGAATATTGCCCTTCCAGTCCGTTGATACGCAACTGACTTGTACCACAGTTACCACAATTATTTTCCACACGCAACCCCGGTTGGAAACTCATAACATCTTTAAGATTGCACGAAGAAGTTGTCTCAAACAACTCTAACGATGCAATATTTACTATAATCGGTGCTTCTTTTTTATCCGTTTCGCTACGCGTGGCAGATACCACTACTTCCCCAAGTAACTTGGTATCGCTACTAAGCCTGATATATAGCTTCTTATTTATATCTTTTACATTCAGAGACATAGTGGGATAACCTTCGCATAAAAATTCGAGTTGGTAGCTTTTTCTTCCTGACGGGACATCAATTACAAACATACCATTGATATCAGAAACAGCTTCCAAATCCATATTACGGACAGATACGCGTACGCCTTTCAAAGGTTTGTCGCTATCTTTATCCGTGATTATACCTTGCAAAACAGTTTTATTTTCTGTTTGTTGAGCAAATACAACAGTACCAAACAATACTATTTGTATCGCAATCATCATAAGTTTAGTAATGTAATATTTCATATCTTTTTCACATATTAATTATTACTTATAATTATCTTTTTAGAAAGGGTTTGACCCTCTCCATAAGAGATTGAAAGAGGCTCTGTCTTATTATCAAACCTCGTCTTCATCCACGATTCTTCACACAGGCGTATGCCATCGACTCCTTGTATCATAGTGATACTGTCATAATCAATTAAATTGGTAAAACTCATATTTTTATATTTTTTTAGTTATTAATATTCGTAGTTTATTTTCAAATCGTTCGATTTTTTTAGCATTTTTTTGTTCCAAACAAGATAATTAGGTATTTCCAATTAGAAAAATAAGTTATATATTTTTGCAGAAATAAATGGAATGCTATATTATACACTGTTATTACATATTGGGATAATAACACAAAAAGTATAGAAGTTTTGATGTTTTTTTGTATAATATATACCTGTTTTGCAAAGTTACAATGAGTAAAAACAATCGACAATACCTAAAAACAGTGATTTTTCGATATTAATATCACTACAAAAAGGTATTATACAGAAACTTTTGAAAGTATATATGTTTTTTCACATATTTGCAACCTGGTTGCATAAGCTTTTTTGTACTTTTGCCTCGTGATGAAGATAACGATTATTATATTTGCTGTTTATTTGGTAATACTGATTACTATGCCTTGTTGCAATACGGGATACTCGTATGGCGACAACAATCGGGTAGTACATACCGAACAGTCTTCTCATAACCATCAAAACAAAAACTGCATACCTTTTTGTAATTGTATCTGTTGTGTTACACATATAGTATTGTCAGACTTCAAAACATACTATATTACAGAACCCCAATATGAATTTCGCCTATACAGCACAAAAATACACAAATCCATACATATTACCGACTATCACGGAAATATTTGGACTCCTCCCAAGATTATTGTTTAGTTTCCGACAGGTAATCTTTATGTATGTAGTCGAACACATACAACTCGATTACTATCAAACCATTACAAACATTTATAATTTTTATTAATCGGCATATTGTCGATAATCGGCAATTTTGCAACCAATTGAAACTAAACAATGTTAGACAAAATAATAAAATTCAGTATAAAAAACAAACTCATAATAGGTGTATTTACCCTTGCACTTGTGGTATGGGGTGTGTGGAGTGCCACTCGATTGCCTATTGACGCTGTCCCCGACATTACCGACAATCAGGTACAGATTATTACCATTGCACCGACCTTGGCAGGGCAAGAAGTGGAGCAGCTTATTACTTTCCCCATAGAACAGAGCATAGCCAACACGCCTAAACTCAAAGAGACACGTAGTATCTCACGTTTCGGGTTGTCGGTGGTTACTGCCATTTTTGAGGAGAATGTCGATATATACTTCGCTCGTCAGCTTATAGGCGAAAACCTCAAAGTGGCACAGGAGAGTATCCCGACAGGACTCGGCACACCCGAACTTGCCCCTGTCAGCACAGGTTTGGGCGAGGTTTATCAGTACATTATCCGCCCTACCAAAGAGAGCGAACACAAATACACCGCCAAAGATTTGCGTGAAATGCAGGAATGGATAGTATCGCGTCAGCTCTACGGTACGCCGGGTGTGGCAGAGGTCAATAGCTTCGGCGGCGAACTAAAACAGTATGAAGTAGCTGTCAATCCATACCGCCTCAAAGCAATGGGAATAAGCATTACCGATATATTCAACGCCCTGGAACAGAACAACCAGAATACCGGCGGTGCCTATATCGACAAAAAGCCCAATGCACACTTCATTCGAGGTATAGGACTTGTAACCTCGCTTGATGATGTACGCAATATATGTGTTACAAACAAGGCGGGCAAGGTTCCGGTGTTTATCAAAGATGTGGCTGACGTCCGCTTTGGGTCGGCAGTACGTTACGGAGCTCTTACACACAACGGGCAAAACGAAGTTGTGGGCGGAATAGTAATGATGCTCAAAGGCGAAAATAGCAACGAAGTGGTAAAACGCATCAAAGAGAAACTCCCAACTATCCAAAAGTCGCTACCTGACGACATCGTAATAGAACCATATTTAGACCGCACCGACCTTGTGGGCAGAACCTTACGCACCGTTCGTACCAACCTCATAGAGGGTGCATTGATAGTAATATTTGTCCTCGTGCTATTCCTCGGCAATATTCGTGCCGGGCTGATAGTGGCGTCAGCTATACCTCTGTCGATGCTATTTGCCTTAGGCTGTATGAACGTTTTTGGGGTCAGTGCCAACCTTATGAGCTTGGGAGCTATCGACTTTGGGCTTATAGTCGATGGAGCGGTAATAGTGGTAGAGGCTACCCTACACCATTTGGGACTGTGCAAATCTACCCACAGACTGACACAACAAGAGATGGATATCGAAGTCTATAAATCGGCATCGAAAATTCGTAATAGTGCCGCCTTTGGCGAAATTATCATATTGATAGTTTATATTCCGATACTTACTTTGGTAGGTGTGGAGGGCAAAATGTTTAGCCCTATGGCTCAGACGGTAGGTTTTGCCATATTCGGAGCTTTGATATTGTCGCTCACATATATACCGATGATGAGTGCCCTGTTTTTATCTAAAAATCCTATAAAGAAACAGACCGTATCCGACAAAGTAATAGAGTGGCTTCAGGCAAAATATCAACCTCTGTTGGAATGGGCAATACGATTCAAATACGCGATGATAGGCATTGCTATTGCCGTGCTTATCGGAACAGTGTTGCTCTTCCGCTCAATGGGAGGTGAGTTTATACCACAGTTGCAAGAGGGCGACTACGCATTTCACTGCATATTGCCGCAAGGTAGCTCTTTGAGCCAGAGTATCGAGACATCTATGTATGCGTCAAGGCTGATAATGGAGTTTGACGAGGTAAAAGACGTGATAGGCAAAACAGGTACTGCCGAGGTACCCACCGATCCTATGCCACCTGAGGCTACCGATATGATGGTAATACTCAAACCGCAAAAAGAGTGGACAAGCGGAAGAAGCTACCGCGAACTTGGCGATGCCATAGAGGAAAAGTTGCACGCTATTCCCGGAGTATTCTTTGAACGCAACCAACCGATACAGATGCGTTTCAACGAGCTTATGACGGGTATCCGTCAGGACGTTGCCGTAAAGATATTCGGCGAAAATCTCGATTCACTGGCTATTTATGCAGGTAAGGTCGCCACCGTAATATCCGAGGTGGAGGGCACAACCGCACCACAGGTAGAGCGTGTCGGCGGACTGCCTCAAATAAACATCGAATACGACCGTCGCCGTCTTGCCAATTACGGACTGAATATTAATGATATAAATGACGTGGTAAGTACCGCTTTTGCGGGCAAGAATGCAGGTGTGGTGCTGGAAGACGAACGCCGTTTCGACCTCGTTGTACGCCTCGACACTACATATCGAAGCAGTATAGAGGATGTAAGCAGCCTGTTGATACCTACACAGATAGGTTATCAGGTGCCTCTGTCGCAGGTGGCAAACGTAGGCTACAAGATAGGACCTGCACAGATAAGCCGCGAAAATGGCAAACGGCGTATAGTGATAGGCTTCAACGTATCGGGACGCGATGTGCAGAGTGTTGTGGAGGAGATACAGACCCGACTCGACAAGGAGGTAAAACTCCCGTCAGGTTACTACTTCACCTATGGAGGACAGTTTGAAAATCTACAAGAGGCAAGCCTCAGACTGAAACTTGCCGTACCCGTATCGTTACTGTTGATATTTGCGTTGCTTTACTTTACATTTGGGTCGCTAAAACAGGCAGCTCTTATATTTACCGCCATACCGATGAGTGCTATCGGAGGTGTATTGGCTCTATATACAAGGGGTATGCCGTTCAGTATCAGTGCAGGTGTGGGGTTCATCGCTCTCTTCGGGGTAGCGGTACTAAACGGGATAGTACTTATAAGTACTTTCAACCAACTGTACAAAGAGGGTATCACAGATGTGGTGCAACGAGTAATACAAGGCACGCGGATACGTCTCCGCCCTGTATTGATGACGGCTCTTGTTGCCGGACTGGGTTTTATGCCTATGGCTTTAAGCACAAGTGCCGGTGCCGAAGTACAAAAGCCTTTGGCTACGGTAGTTATCGGCGGACTATTTACCGCTACCATATTGACACTTTTTTTATTACCGTTGCTATATATTATTTTTAGTTCACAATATAACTTTAAACAAAAGATGAGAAAAAAAATAGGCTACTCAGCCATTATAATAGGGCTACTGCTATTTACCCAAAATACAGAAGCTCAACAAACAGCGGTAAGGAGGATAACAATAGACGAAGCTATAACAATAGCAATGGAGAACAACCGAGGGCTAAAAGCTGCCGACTACGAATTGAAAGCCGCCAAAGCCATTTCGACAACATCTATCGAATTGCCAAAACTTGACTTCGACGTTCAGTACGGACAATATTCGGGTATCAACAAAGACAATTCGTTTTCCATAAAACAAACCATACCTTTTCCCACTCTTTTTGTTGCAAAAAAACAACTTACATCGGCAAATGTCAAAGCTATGGAGTTGCAACGTGAACTTAGCGAATTGGAGTTAAAAAATATGGTACGAACCTATTATTATCAAATATTGTTTTATAGTAATAACAGAAGCGAGCTCCAACACCTCGACAGCCTCTATGAAGATTTCTTGCGTGTGGCTCAAACTCGTTACCGAACGGGCGACACCCGTAAGATAGACGTAAGTACGGCCGAGGCAAAACGTAGTGAAATAGCCCTGATGGTACAACAAAACGAGCAGTACCTTGCCGATGCTTATCGCCTGTTGCAGGTAGCCCTCAACAGTAGCGAACCGTTCGAGGTGGCAAAAGAAGATGTGTATAAGCCGCTAACAATCGACAACGAGATACTCGACAAGTCGTCACTTGCGGAACATCCTTCGGTGGGGCTACTCTATCAGCAAGCAGAAACAGCCTCTATCAACAAGCGTGTAGAAGCCAATCAGGCTCTACCGGATATTACCATTGGCTACACAAACCAGTCGCTAATAGGAGTACATAATATCGACGGAGTGGAACAAGAGGTCGGCTCTCGATACCGCTTTCAGTACATAAGTCTCGGCATATCGGTACCTCTTACACTTTGGGCAACAAGCGGAAAACTTCGTGCTTTGGAACATCAAAAGCAATCGGCTCTGAACAACGCTCACCAGCAGTTGGCAAAGATGGAGACAGAAGTAAACAGTACACTCGGACAGTATCGGAGAGCTATGGAGCGTTATCATTACTTTACCGAACAAGCCCTACCCAACGCCAAAGAGATAACGGATAACGCCAATATAAGTTATAAAACAGGCGAAATAGGCTATCTCGAATATCTCTATGCCTTGCAAACAGCCACCGACATTCGTCTCAACTATCTGCAAGCAATACACGAAGCAAACCAATTGGCAGTAGCCTATTATTCTTTTATAAACAAATAATATTATTAATCAAAAAAAACGGATAAAAACAATGATATATAGTAAAAACAGATTTTTCGGCAACATTGCCGTTATTGCCATTGCTGCCATAATGTTTGCCTGCGGTAGCAATAGCGAGGTTAAACCGACACAAGACGAGGAGGCTGCCCACGAAGAGGAGAGCCACATTGCAACCCTTACCGACGAACAGATACGAAGTGTAGGTGTCGAGGTAGGACAGATAGAAACAAAGTCGATGAACGCTTCTATCAGAGCCAGCGGTACGCTACGTGTACCAAACAACTACAAAGCCGATATTACCACACTCTACGGAGGTGTTATTACTTCGCTCACAGTACATATCAACGACAATGTACGTAAGGGACAAACCGTTGCTCTAATAGCCAATCCGCAATTTATACAGCTACAAGAGGAGTATATCACTCTGGATAGCAAGATTACCTTTGCCAACCAAGAGCTACAACGTCAGCAACAGCTTACAGAGGGCAATGCCGGCACAGGTCGTAACCTTCAAAGTGCCACCGCCGAACTAAGCGCACTCCGCACCCGCCAACAGTCTATTCGGAAGCAGTTGCAGATAATGGGTATCGACCCATCGGATATATCGGCGGATAATATACGTGAGACTTTGCCTCTGAAAAGTCCCATCGGCGGTACGGTAAGCAGTATATATGCAAAAATTGGCAGCTATGTCGATGTATCAACTCCCATAATGGAGATAGTCGATAATGGAGCTCTGCACCTCGACCTCGAAGTATTCGAGCAGGATTTGCCCAAAATAAAAGTGGGGCAAAGTATCGACTTCACTCTTACCAACAACCCGACAACACACTACAAAGGCAAGGTATTCAGTATCGGGGCATCGTTCGAGAACGAGAGCAAAACAATCTCCATACACAGCGAAGTACTTGGCAACAAGAGCGGTCTTATCGACGGAATGAACATAACAGGCACCATCGGATTAGACAACGTAACATTACAAGCTGTCCCCAACGAGGCAATAGTAGAGTCGGAGGGTAAATATTATATTTTTGTACTACTTTCGCCCTGTGAGGATAGCAACGACAACAGCCACAAGCATGATGTACGGTTTGAGCGTGTCGAGGTCTATCGTGGAGCTTCAAATATGGGTTATACCGCTATTACAGCCGTCAAAACACTACCCCAAAATACCCCAATAGCCACCAAAGGAGCATTTTTTATCAACGCCACTTTGGTAGAGGGTCATGGGCACGCTCATTAGAGTATAGGAATTGAAAAAAACAGGGATTTTTTTGGAGGGGTGAAAGGCAAAGCCGTAATAAGTTGCTTTCACCCCTTTTTCTATTGGTTGTTAGCTTTTCGATTGGGTTTGTATAGGATAGTAGCTGCCTCCATTCGCCCAATAGGTAAAGAATGACTGTAAAACTCGGAGAGTTTTTTGCTTTTTCTATTTTTGTGCCAATTTCTTCTCTTTTCTTTCACTCAATTCTTGTAATTCAAATTCAAATATCTCCCAAAAATTCATATTTGTATTTTCAACTATATTTTCGTCGTGGTTATATTTTACTATCTGCTTGTTTTCATCAACACAATAGAGGTTTGAATCGGATATAATCTTCAATATCGGAACAGCCTTTATACCCGTATCTGTCATAAAGTTTTTGCCTTCGATATCAAGTCTCATCCAATCTGCACTCTCTTTACAAGCGGTAAACGTATGAAAACCATACATAAAACTCCAAAACGGAGCAACATCATAAAGTTTCGGTCTTCTCCAAATATCCTCTTTTACCTCGATATATACTCCTCTATTTCCTAATATTTCGTCATTTTCACCAAGCAAGTGAGCAATATATTCGTCGGGGAAAGCTATACCCAACTCTTTTTCGATATTCTTAATATCGTCAATGGTCGATTTATAAGGAGCCATCGGCGAAACTTTATAGTCGCCGTCAAGATATTTTTCCATTAATTCTAAGGTTCGGTCTTCTGTCATAACTATTTTAGTTTGTTTAGCAATATTATTTATACTCTCTGGCACCAAAGATTTTAGACCCTATACGCACCATTGTGCTACCATTGGCTATTGCCAAACGATAATCGTCTGACATACCGATAGATAACTCTTTAAAACGGGGATTCGGATAAATAGTTTTTATCTGTTCAAAAATGGCTTTGGCATGAGCGAACTCCTCTGATATTTGTGCCTCCGAATCGGTAAGAGTAGCGATAGTCATTATACCGCATATCTCAATATTAGGGTACTGTTCGTAAATGCGATTAGAAAAAAATTCGATTACCTCCTCATACGAAAAGCCGTGTTTCTGCTCCTCACGTGCAATATGAACCTCCAACAAAACATTGACTATTTTATCAATTTTTGTGGCACATTTCTGTATCTCTTCCATCTGTCTGATATTTTCGATACTTTGCACAAGATGTATAAATGGCACAATTTGTTTTATTTTATTCGTTTGAAGAGGTCCTATAAAATGCCAACGGATATCCGTGGGCAAAGCAGGTTGTTTTTGCAACAACTCCTGCACACGGCTTTCGCCGAAATCTCTTTGTCCTGCATTATATGCTTCAAGTATAGCGTCCACGTGATGAAATTTCGATACACATACAAGTTTTACTTCGGCAGGAATATTTTTTCTTATTATATTTATATTTTCTTTTATCATATTTTGTTAAGAAATAAAAACTGTTTATTTTGCCCCAAAATTAGTAATTTTTTGTCGAATTCTTTTCTGTTTACAAAAAATATAAATCTTTCATAGCCTAAAACAAACAATAGGTTAATAATTGCCAAAACGCCAAAATGCAAATAAAATACTGATTTTATCAACATTACAACTAAAACTCAAAACTAATTTCTGCCATTTGAAAACTATTTTGTATTTTTGCAAAAAACTTCCTACTCCAACCCGGAGTAAATTATTAGATTTAATGCATAAAAAACATAAATATAATATTATACTCGGCTCACAATCGGCAAGGCGACAGCACCTGCTCAAAGGCTTAGACATTGATTTTGAGGTAAAAACTATCGAAGGTCTCGACGAGACTTACCCCGACACTATGCCTGTATATGAGGTAGCATCGTACCTTGCGGAGCAAAAAGCCAATGCCTTTAAGCCCTTTATCACTGCCGATACTCTACTTATTACCGCCGATACAATCGTAGCTGTCGATGGTACGGTATATGGCAAACCCTCCGACGCGGCAGAGGCAAAGGCAATGCTCCGAACATTGGCAGGACGTGAACACGAGGTAATTACAGGCGTGTGTATAAGCGCATTAGAATACCGTGAATCATTTTCGGTATCAACTAAAGTAACGTTTTCGAACCTTACCGAAGACGAAATAGAGTACTACATAGACCGATACAAACCTTTCGACAAGGCAGGAAGCTATGGCATACAGGAGTGGATAGGTTTCGTCGGGGTAGAGAGCATCGAAGGGTCGTTTTACAACGTTATGGGGCTACCTGTACAACGTATTTACAAAGTTTT
The DNA here is from genome assembly GCA_041814825.1 of Bacteroidota bacterium. Lineage (GTDB taxonomy): Bacteria > Bacteroidota > Bacteroidia > Bacteroidales > Paludibacteraceae > F0058. Next base: position 16,126 of record JBGXXV010000104.1, read on the forward strand.
AAAAAGTTTAGACGCAATATGAAAACATTATTTAATACCAAAATAATCAGAGCTTTACTATTGGTTGTGGCAACTCCGTTGTTCGCTACCAATGCTTACGGTTATACGCCGCCGGCAGACGAGAGTTTCGCCACCGAAGAGCGAAGCTCCGTCAAAAACAATTACGCCGACACAATCGATGCAATAGTCAATTACAGTCGCAACTATATCGGCACTCGCTACCGCTACGGCGGTACCACTCCAAAAGGATTCGACTGTTCGGGATTTATGGTATATATCTTTAAAAACTTCGATGTAAATCTGCCACGTACAGGTACCGAGCAATACAAAGCATACGGCGATGTACCCAAAGATAACGTAAAGAAAGGCGATTTGGTATTTTTTGCGGGCAGACGAAAAGGTTCGCGGATAGGACACGTAGGAATGGTAGTCTCCGATTCTATCGACGAGAACGGTGTTTTTCAATTTATTCACTCATCGACCCGTCGTGGTGTTATCATCTCAAAATCGAGCGAGCCGTACTATGCCAACCGCTATATGTCGGCATGTCGCGTATTTGGCTCTACATCGGGTATTTCGCCGATATTGCAATTAGCCGAAGAGCCTGTCGATAACAGAACATTTCACACAGTAGTAAAGGGCGAAACGCTATTTTCCATTGCAAAACATTACAACGTGCCAATAGACTCAATCCGTTCACTTAACAACCTTACGGACAACAATATACGAGTAGGACAAAATCTACTAATAGGCTCTTTGACAGAGACTCAAAGCCATACGGCAATAGAGCCTGCAACGATACTCCCCGACACAACCTCGCAAATGCCTTCGGACATTGCGGTAGAGGAGACTGTCCTACACCGTGTAAAAAAAGGCGAAACTCTATACGCCATTGCCAAGCGTTACAACACTACGGTGGCAAAAATAAAACGAGACAACAATCTAACCTCCAACAATTTAAAGATTGGAAAAAAATTAAAAATCAAAAAATAGTTTATGGCAGTAATACTTGGTATCGAGACCTCTACACATATATGCTCGGCTCTGATAGCACGAGATAACGAAATATTGTCGGAAAAAATATGCACACAACCGCAAAATCACGCCAAACAACTGCCTATTTTTTTGGAAGAAATTATTAACTTTGCACGCCAAAACTCGGTTATGCCCGACGCCGTTGCCGTTAGTGCCGGACCGGGTTCATACACGGGGCTACGAATAGGAGTATCGTCTGCCAAAGGTCTGTGTTACGCCTTGGGAATACCGTTGATAGCAGTGGACACATTGCAAATAATTGCAAAAGAAGCACTTACAAAGTACGGAGACAATAGCCTGCTCTACTGTCCAATGATAGATGCCCGAAGAATGGAGGTCTATACGGCTATATTCGACGGAGAACTGAATAAAATCACACAAACGGAGGCAAAGATAATTGACAATCAGTCGTTTGCCGATATATTAGAGACACGAAAGATAGTCTTCTGCGGTAATGGAGCCGATAAGTGTCGTCAAACGATAGCAAGTGATAACGCTATTTTTCTCGATGACATCAACCCATTGAGCAACAATATGATAGTGATAGCACAAGAGAAGTTTGCAAATGGTACTTTCGAGGATACTGCCTATTTTGAACCCTTCTATTTGAAAGAGTTTGTAGGCACCAAACCAAAATCGCCAATTGTCGGTTAAAAACCGTTGCAAAGGGCAAAAAACATTTTTATTACAAAAAAAACAAAACAGATAAATTATTTATAATCAAAACATTTGATGAAAAACCCTATAACATTTAACCCCAAAAAAGAGTTGATATTACCCGAATATGGCAGAAATATACAAAATTTGGTAGAGTATGCCGTAACCATCGAAGACAGAGAGGAACGAACCAAGTGTGCCAACACCATTATCCGAATAATGGGTACGATGTTTCCGTATCTTCGCGATAGAGAAGACTTTAAACACAAACTTTGGGACCATCTGGCAATAATATCCGATTTCAAACTCGATATAGACTATCCGTTCGAGGTAGTGAAAAAGGAGAATATCAACCCCAAACCCGCTCCCCTGCCTTACGGCACTCGCAAAGCACGCTATATGCACTACGGCAGAAATATAGAGCGTCTTATAGAGGCTGCCACCAAGATAGAAGACCTCGACAAACGTCGCAGGCTTACCGAGCTAATATGTTACTATATGAAAAAGAGCCTCATAGAACGCAACAAAGAGAGTGCAACAGACAAAAAAGTAGTGGACGACCTTCGCATATTGTCGGGCTATCAGCTTGAAGTTCAAGAAGATGCATCTTTCCTAAGTGTTGAGGAGTTTAGAAAAGCCAAACTGCAACGTGGAGAAATGTTTACAAAAAAGAACAAGAAAAACAAAAAGAACAAAAAGAATAAATCGCCCAAAAATCGCTAAGACACGCTCTTTTTATGTGCTATAAGCGATTGATAATCGGGAATTTGCTCAAAAAAAAGCAACTGCTGATTGTCTCTGTCTATATAACAAAACAGATGAACCCAACCGTTGCTAACGAGCAGATAAGGCACATTTAGTTTTTGATTATAAACTGACACTTGGTCGAAGACGACTTGGGTAATTTCGACCGACTCGGCTTTGTACTCGGCTAATACAAGAGGCACAAAGTCGTCGTCATAAACAATTGTATCACAACGCTTTTTGAGTTTGTTATAGGTAATACCCACCTCGTTGGCAATACGATTGGCTGGATATGCAAGGTTCTCAATCAGGTGGTTTACAACATTTTGCCTAACCCACTCTTCGGGCGTAAGAGCAACAAAAGTACGCCTTATACGGTCGAAAATTTGGTACTTTTCGTTTTCTTTTTTAATTTTGAACTCGAAATCGGGTAAATTCATTACAACTTATAATCAATCAAAAACGTGGTACAAAAGTAAATAAAATATGGCAAAAGAAGAAAATAAAATCAGTTTCGACAAAATAATGTCAAATCTAAAAGCCGGACACTATGCTCCCATATATTTTCTAATGGGAGAAGAGCCATATTTTATAGATAAAATATCCGATTATATTGAGCATAACGCACTTACCGAAGACGAAAAGGATATGAACCTCAAAATACTATACGGCAAAGATATAAAAATAGAAGATGCCATTATAGAAGCCCGTCAATATCCTTTTATGGCAGAACGTCGAGTGGTAATCGTAAAAGAGGCTCAAAACCTAAAACGCAATATAGACAAAATCGAACATTATCTGAAATCGCCCGTACAATCTACAATTTTGGTCTTTTGCTACAAATACGACAAGCTCGACGGACGTAAAAAATATGTAAAAGAGATAGAAAAAGCAGGTGTTCTATTCCAGACCCCGACCATTTACGACAACCAAATGCCCGAATGGGTATTGCATTACTGTCGGGCAGAGGGATTGAATATTGATGCCCGTGCTGCCAATATGCTGGCAAACCACATAGGCAAAGACCTGCTTAGAATGGCAAGCGAAATCGACAAACTCAAAATAATCATTGCCCCGAGCCAAACCAACACCATAACTGCCGACATAGTAGAGAAAAACGTGGGTATCAGCAAAGAATACAACAACTTCGAGTTGGTCAATGCGTTGGGTAGAAAAAATGTAGAGTTAACTTTCAGGATAGTCGATTATTTCGGCAAAAGCCCCAAGTCGTTTGTGATACAGACCACATTGGCGGTGTTGTTCAACTTTTTCCAAAACGTACTTCATTATCATCTGCTTACCGACAAATCGTCAGAGGCGGCGGCACAACGTCTCGGGGTAAATCGCTTTTTTATAAAAGATTATGCCGATGCAGCCCGTCTCTACCCTATCGCAAAGCTACGGCGTATAATCGGCTATATACGCCACACCGACGCCAAAAGCAAAGGCTTTGGCAGTATCAATACCGCCCCCGAAGATTTGCTCAAAGAGCTTTGCTTCAAGATTTTGCATTAAAAAAAAAGATTCCTATCTTCTGAATAGGAATCCCTCAATACTACCTGTTTAATCTTGCCTGTATAGCATTATATTCGGCTTCATATCCCGGTTTTTGAAGCAAAGCAAACATATTCTTTTTATAAGCCTCTACTCCGGGTTGGTCGAAAGGATTGACACCCAACATATACCCACTTATTCCACAGGCTTTTTCAAAGAAATATATCAATTGACCCAACGACACTTCATCAAGTTGTGGCAACGTTATTTTTATGTTCGGCACACCTCCGTCCACATGAGCAATCATGGTACCGAGTTCTGCCATTTTATTTATGTAGTCTATTCTACGTCCAGCAAGGAAATTCAAACCATCAAGATTATCGTTGTCAGGTATTACTCTATGTTCTAAACCGGATTTTTCGACCGAAATCACGGTTTCAAACAAAATGCGTTCGCCCTCCTGAATATATTGTCCCATCGAATGTAGGTCTGTGGTAAAATCGACTGATGCGGGGAAAATACCTCTGTTTTTTTTACCTTCGCTTTCTCCGTAAAGTTGTTTCCACCATTCCGATATATAGTGTAATTTGGGATTGAAATTAGCCAAAACCTCTATTTTTTTACCCTTGTCGTACAGTATATTTCGTGCCGCCGCATATTGCATCGCTATATTACTCTCAAAATCAACATCGTGGCAAGTATTTCTTTCCATAAGTTTTGCCCCTTCTATCAAACGTTTTATATCAAAACCGGCAACAGCAATCGGCAACAGTCCGACAGGCGACAATACCGAAAAACGCCCTCCTATATTATCTTCTATTACATACGAACGATAACCTTGTCTGTCGGCAAGAGTTTTTAGAGCACCGCGAGACCTGTCGGTAACAGCTACTATCAAACGCTTGGCATCATCTTTGCCCTGTTGTCGTTCCAACTGGTCGCGCAAAAGACGGAAAGCCAATGCCGGTTCGGTAGTAGTACCCGATTTTGATATAGAGATAATACCAAACTTATAATTTTTCAGCAATTCCTGCAATTCGGACAAATAATCTTCTCCGATATTCTGTCCCGCATATAATATCAAAGGATATTTGCGGTCTTTCAACATAGTATCAAATGAATTCGACAGAGCGTCTATAACGGCTTTTGCTCCGAGATAACTACCTCCTATACCTACCACCACCACTATCTGACACTCTCTCTGCAACAATTGTGCCGTACTCTGTATTTCTTCCAAAAAACTGTCTGTGGTAGCCGAAGGTAAGCCGACCCAACCCAAGAAGTCATTTCCCTCTCCTTTACCATTATATAAAAGTTCACAGGCTACCTTAGCCCTCTCTTTTATTTCTTGCGAAAAGACTACTCCCGCATTTTCCAAATTAAGCATAATAGTACTATCCATATTATCTTATATTTTTTATTATTTATCCAAAATGAATTACTGTTGCAAAGATAGTAATTATTTTGAGTTTTATCAATATTATAGTCAGCGGTATTATAAAAGTAGATTTAACCATCAAATGCGACATTTAATAAAAAAGTTTTTGCGAGGGATTTTCCAAAGTTTAATTTATGTCTTGTTTTTTTACTGGTGTTTTTACACACGATGTAAGACAGCCTCCTACCTTACGACACTTTTTATTATCAAATCGGACATATATCGGTATAGGTATTGGAGGTCATCGTTATCTTCGAGAAGTCGGATATGTTTGGCTATGGTATCGGTATCTTGTCTGACAGCCGGACCTGTCTGAGCCTCCGTCGGAGACATATATTTCAGCTTATCGACACTCTCCTCTATTAGAGGCAACATAACATCACGGAACGGGAAATGATTCTCTTTGAGCAAATCGTTGGCAACCTGCCACAGATAGTTAGTAAAATTGCAAGCTACAACAGCAGCAAGATGAACCTGACGGCGTTGTCGGCTATCGGTATCGAATATCTTAAACGAAAGTTTTTTGGCAAACTCTTCTACTTGGGGCATAGTATCGGCACTGTTTGCTTCTATAAATATGGCTATTTTTGAGAAATCAATCTTCTTGTTACGGATAAATGTCTGCAATGGATAGACCACACCGTAATTACTCTTTTTACCCTCGAAAACATCTATATCTACACTACCTGAGGTGTGTATATGCACTCCGCTATCTACCTTTATGTTGTCTATTACCTGTGGAAGAGCATTATCGGTAACGGCATAGATATAAAAATCGGCATTGGCATAAATCTCATTATAATCGGCAGTATAGTCTGCTCCTATCTCTAAGGCAAGCCCTTGTGCTTTGTCTGCATCTCTGCCGAAAATCTGAACCACACAATACCCAAACAACGGCAGACTGTGAGCCAAATGCCACGCCACATTGCCCGTACCTATCAAAACAATTTTTTTTATCATATCAAAAAAAACTTCCTATTTTTTGTAATAAAACAATAGACAAAGATAGAAAAAATTAGGGGTTAAGTATCAAAAAAATATTACTTTTGTAAAGCAATTTTTGAAAGAGAATAAGACAAATATTTATGTTGAAGCAACAACTATCCACCGCTCAGCGACAAAAACTCTCTCCCACACAATATCAGGTAATACGAATGTTGGGCTACTCTACCGCAGAGATGGAGGAGGTCATCAACAAAGAACTTGAAGCAAACCCTGCTCTCGAAGAGCAAGGCGACATATCGCAGTCTGACCGAGAGTTTGATACCGACCAACAAGAAGACTTTGTGGACAATAATACGGACACCTCCAACGACTCTTCGGTTTTGACAGACGATTTGGACATAATGGAGGCAGACAGCTACGACGACTATCAGTCCGATTACGTGATAGTAAACAACTTCAACAGCGACAAAGACACACCGCCCTCTCAGGGATTTTCGGCGGAAGAGTCGTTTCAGGAGAATCTCTTTGCTCAACTCGATGAGACATCTGCCGACGAATGGACTAAAAATCTGGCAAGGTATATCATAGGTAACCTCGACGAAAACGGCTATCTCACTCGCAATATAGTAAATATATCCGACGACCTTGCTTTTTCGATGGGTATCGAAGCTACCGAAAGCCAACTAAACAAAGCCTTATACTTGGTGCAATCCCTCGAACCTGCCGGTATCGGAGCCAAAGACCTGCAAGAGTGCCTCAAACTACAAATAAACCGCAAGAAAAGCACCCCAAGCATAGAGAGAGCCAAAGAGATAATCGAACACTATTTCGATAAATTTACCGAAAAGCGATACGCCGCTATCAAAGCGAAACTTAATATAACAGACCGTGAATTTGACGATGCCCTTGACGAGATACTAAGGCTCAACCCCAAACCGGGCAACGAACTGGGGCAGAGCAAATCCGAAGAATTTTCGTCACAAATCATACCTGATTTTACAGTAGAGCATTACAACGACAATCTGTATGTGTCGCTCAATAGGTTCAATTACCCGAAACTATCTGTAAGCGAAGCATATAAAGATATGTTGAATGACTTGTCGGAAAACAAAAACAAGAACGCACAGATACGTCAAGCCATCTCTTTTACTCGCAAAAAAATAGACGAAGCAAATATATTTATAGAGGCTATAAAGCAACGAAACCTCACACTGATACGCACTATGATAGCTATTGCCAACAGACAAAGAGCATTTTTCGTATCGGGCGACGACACCACACTTGTACCTATGAAGCTCAAAGATATATCCGAGATAATCAACTACGATCAATCGACCATATCGCGTGCCACCAACAACAAATACGTGCAGACGGAATACGGCGTATTTCCATTACGGTACTTCTTTTCGGAGGCTATTAAGACCGACGGAGGAGAAGAGGTATCAAACAAAAAAGTAAAGTCCATAATACGCGACATAATCAATAACGAAGACAAAGAACACCCATTCACAGACGACCAAATAACCGATATACTCGGCAAAGAGGGTTATCGTATAGCCCGACGTACCATAGCCAAATATCGCGAAGAGCTACAAATACCCACATCCAATCAACGAATGTCCTACAAAAACTGAATAATACTTTATATACGATGATAAAAATATCTAAAGTAATATCTGTAATATTTCACCCTATATTTATAGCCTTATACTGTGTATCGGTTATGTACATTACCACAGACATTGCCGAGAGTTACTCTGTATGGGGCAATATTACGTTTTGGGGACTAATAATATTATTTATCATAGCAATACCGTGTTTGCTGATATGGCTCAGATACAAGCATGGCAAAATCAGCGACTTGGAGCTATCCGAACGTAGTCAACGGACGACCGTTTATTTACAAACAATTACCTCTTATTTGATATGTGCATATTTGATTTTTGTAGTACTTCAATCGTATTTGTTTGTACTTTTTTTTGTTTTTGCCATATTCTCATTGGCTTTTCTGACAGTAGTCAATATATGGTGGAAAATATCCATTCACAGTTGTGGTATGGGTATCTTATGCGGTTTTATGGTGTTTGTATCTCTGTTCTACTCGGTCGATACGGTGTGGTGGCTTAGTACCTCTATACTATTTTCGGGCGTTGTAATGACGGCACGTTGCATACTCAATGCTCATACCTTAGGGCAGGTAGTAGCAGGCTTTGGTGCAGGGTTAGTTTTTACATTGATACCAAATATTATTTTTTTTGTATGGTTTTAAATAATTTTCTTACCTTTGTACTTTTTAAAAACGAAAAGAATTAAAGACATAATAAAAGGCGTTTAGTTGTCTATAAATAAGTTTTTTAGATTTACTAACACTCTAAAAATACGATTATCACTAACAACAATGAAACATAAATCATTATTATTCCTCGTTTTATTAGTTTTTTTTACTTCTTGTAAAGAGGATTTTTCTGTCTGGAAAGAGTGGAACGAAACTTGGCTCGAACAGACCAACAAACCATATATAGATTCTCTACAAAACGCCACTGTAAAAGATGGTTACGAAAAAGCCGGTATTACGGAAACAGGTATTCAGTATATTGTATTTCATAATGGATTCGGTATTACGGCCAAACGCAGTTCAGTAATAAAAGTATCTTACACCAACTACCTTATAGATGGCACTAAGGTTGGTAGCGTTACCGATGCCGTAATGAAAGTAAATGAGTTAGTAGCCGGTTGGCAAGAGATGATTTGCGACAGAGGTTTAAAACAGGGAGCAAACTTCAAAATCTACATACCGTGGAATTTGGCTTATGGCAAAGATGGCAATAAGGTAGCGGGTGTTTCGAAATATTTTATTCCGCCATATTCTACTCTTATAAGCGAAGTGATAATAAACGAAATTACTAACTATCCTCCCAGCAACTAATCGGTAGGAAGAAAGATAACAATAAAAAAAAACAGTCTAAAAATATCGTATGAAAAAAGCTTTTCTTGCAATATTGTCATTACTTTTAGCAACGAACATATATGCCCAAAAGTTGGAAATCGGCTTTATCGGTGGTTACCAACACACTTTTCCTTATGCTCTTGTAAGTGGAGATGTCAATAAAATCAACTTCAATCCTCGCTCCGGAATGGGTTTTAATGTAGGCGGATATTTCGGGTGGAATTTCTACAAAAACTTCGGTATGGACTTTCAACTCGTTTATGCGATGCGTTCGTACTCGTTCAATATGCGATATATGGACGACGAAATTACTACTATCTTCAAGAGACAGGTTTTCAATATAGAGTTGCCCGTTCATCTCAACTACAAATTCAAAGTAAACGACCAACTGTCGGTACTGCCTCTCGTAGGAGTATCGGTAAATGCAAGCATACACGGCAAAGATATGGCGTATCAAAACACTGCCACCCAAAAACCTATTTACCGAGAGACAAGTAACGACGAACTTTTTGGTAAAGAAGGCAGAATGTACAGGTTCGAGATTGCTCCCGAAATAGGGGTATTGTTCAAATACAAAAATTGGGGTATTCGTCCCATTTATTCTACAAGCCTTACCAATATTACACGTCCGTCTTTCGGCTGGACATACTCGCTACCCTCAAAGCAAACCAAATACCTTTTTAACCACGTTATTAAGTTGTCCGCTATATACACGTTCAAACTATAAAGAGCTAAGCCAAAAGCCTAACTCTTAAAAAAAACGACAACCGTAAAACCGTATAATTATGCACATTATACATTAAACCGAAAATGCATAATATCTCCGTCTTGGACGATATACTCTTTGCCCTCGACGGCGAGTTTGCCAGCCTCTTTGACAGCTGCTTCCGAACCGTATTTTATGTAATCGTCGTATTTGATAACTTCGGCACGGATAAAACCTTTCTCGAAGTCGGAATGTATCACTCCCGCACACTGTGGCGCCTTAAATCCGTCGCGGAACGTCCACGCACGTACCTCGTCGGCTCCTGCCGTCAAGAAAGTTTTGAGCCTTAGCAGAGCATAAGCCGATTTGATAAGTCGCGACACACCGGACTCCTCCAATCCCACCTCGGCAAGGAACATCCGACGTTCTTCGTAGTCGTCGAGTTCGGCTATCTCGGCTTCGGTCTTTGCTGCAAGTACAAGCACTTCGGCATTTTCGTTTTTCACTGCCTCACGTACCATATCCACATAGCGATTGCCCGTTACAGCCGACTTCTCATCGACATTGCAGACATACATCACAGGTTTATCGGTAAGTAAAAAAAGCTCACGAGCCGCCTGCTGCTCATCTTTGGTATCGAACGAAACGGTACGAGCCGAAAGCCCCTGTTCGAGAGCCGTTTTTATCTTGGTGTAAACATCATAGGCAAGTTTTGCCTGCTTGTCGCCTCCTGTCTGAGCCTGCTTCTGAACCTTTGCGATACGACTGTCGAGGGTTTCGAGGTCGCGTATCTGTAACTCGGTGTCTATTATCTCCTTGTCTCTGACGGGATCGACCGAACCGTCAACATGCGTAACATTATCGTCGTCGAAACAACGAAGTACGTGAATAATGGCATCTGTTTCGCGTATGTTCGACAAAAATTTGTTGCCCAAACCCTCGCCCTTACTCGCTCCCTTTACCAAACCTGCTATATCGACTATTTCGACAGTCGTAGGCACTATTCGTTGGGGTTTGCATATCTCGGCGAGTTTGTTTAGTCGTTCGTCGGGGACTGTAATAACGCCTACATTCGGCTCAATAGTACAAAAGGCAAAATTAGCCGCCTGAGCCTTAGCGTTCGACAAACAATTGAAAAGGGTCGATTTGCCCACATTGGGCAGCCCTACTATTCCACACTGTAATGACATATTTTATTTTTTGTTGTTGTTTTTAATTCTTATTTTAGCTATACAAAACTTCTTTAATATTGTACTAATATCATTTAATGTTAGCTTTGTTTTTCAATATCTCTGCCTTCATCATAAAAAATGTATAATTTACCGTTTTCTTCTCTTCTATCAATAAATAAGCAACTTTCATCTTTTGTTCTCTTGTATATTTGAACGTTAATCAACCCGAAGCTCAAAATTACTTAGGTGCCCTCATATATAAAAATATTCCGATAGCAGTAAATATAATATTAGGCAACCAAATAGCAAGTAACGAAGGCATAGAACTGTTGATAGCCAAAGTAGCAGATACTGTGGTAAAAAGCACATAAATAGCACTCAAAGCTATACCTATACCAAGATGCAAGCCCGTACCTCCTCTTACTTTGCGAGATGCAAGCGATACCCCTATAAGAGTAAGTATAAGAGCCGCAAAAGGCATTGCAAAACGATTGTGATACTCGTTTTCAAACATTTGTGCCCCGGGTATCCCTCTCTCTTTTTGTCGTTTTAAATAGTTGTAAAGTTTAGTATTGGTCATTTGTGGAGCATCAAGCCCTGATATAAAGAAGTCTTGCGGGTCCATTCTGATAACCGTATCAAGCCTTTCGCCCATATTCATTATCTCTCGCATACCTATAAATTCTCTTTTTACATAATTAGACAGGTGCCAATGATATAATGAATCCATATCTATATATTGTGCGGTAAGTCTTGATACGAGTTTCTTGCCCTCAAACTTTTCTAACGAAAAGTTGTACCCGCGATCGATACTCTCTTCGTATCGTTCAAAATAGGCTATTACTCCCGGTTCGAGCTCCATCTGCACATTATAAGCCGACTCCGAACGAAATTTTTTATAATATTTATCCTCAAAGTCGAGCCTTGTCTTGTTAGATGCCGGTATCACATACCCTCCCAATATAAAAGACATAATACCGATTATCGTAGCAGAAATAAAATATGGCACAAGCAATCTTTTGAAACTCATACCCGTAGATAACATAGCAATTATTTCCGTATTATAGGCAAGTTTTGAGGTAAAGAATATTACCGATATAAAGGCAAATAACGGAGTAAGCAAGTTTGTAAAGAATGGGATAAAATTTAAGTAATAATCAAATATTATAGCCTTTGCCGGAGCATTATTCATCGAAAAATCGTCTATCTTTTCGGCATAGTCGAATACCACACTTACCGATATTATCAAAACCATAGAAAAGAAAAAAGTACTCAAATACTTTTTGATTATATATCGGTCTAAAATCGAAAATATCTTTATTTTCTTAAAGTCATAAAAGAAGTCTAATAACCTGTTTGACAATATATTAATTCGACTTTTATCTCTTTTTGCTTGCTTTAATTCCATCTCCGGGTAAAATAATTTTTATAATCGATGCATTGTTTTTTGCACCATTTCGCTTTTCCATTCGGCGAATGTACCACTCTTTATATGTTGCCTTGCCTGCCTTACCAATCGCAAATAGAAGGCAAGATTGTGTATAGATGCTATCTGCATTGCCAAAAGTTCGTCGGCTACAAACAGATGACGAAGGTACGCTTTTGTATATTGTTCATCGACAAAACACCCCGTACCCTCCTGTATCGGCGAAAAGTCGTCTGCCCATTTACGATTTTTGAAGTTTATAATACCCTCTTCGGTAAAAATCATTCCATTGCGTCCATTACGAGTGGGCATAACACAATCGAACATATCTACACCTCGTGCTATATTCTCCAATATATTGGCAGGAGTACCCACTCCCATAAGGTAACGAGGACGGTCTGCCGGCAAAATAGCATTTACGACCTCGACCATTTCGTACATCTTTTCGGTTGGTTCACCCACGGCAAGTCCTCCTATTGCATACCCTTCGGCATCGAACCCTTTGACAAACTCGGCAGACTGCCTCCTAAGGTCGGGATAGACGCAGCCTTGCACAATGGGGAAAAAAGTTTGAGAGTAACCATATTGTGGCGTTGTCTCCGAAAAACGTTCGTAACCGCGAGCTAACCAGCGATGAGTACGCTCCATAGAGAGTCGGGCATACTCATAATCGGCGGTTCCGGGGGTACATTCATCGAAAGCCATAATAATATCGGCTCCTATCACTCGCTGAATATCTACCACGTTTTCAGGCGTAAACAGGTGTCGAGAACCGTCTATATGACTTTGGAACGTTACGCCCTCCTCTTTTATCTTACGTGTACCCGACAGCGAAAAAACCTGATAACCACCGCTATCTGTGAGGATAGGTTTATCCCAGCCGTTGAAACGATGCAGTCCGCCGGCTTTTTGGAGAATATCCAAGCCCGGACGCATAAAAAGATGATATGTATTACCTAATATTATCTGTGCATTAATATCTTCTTTCAACTCTCGTTGATGCACAGCTTTGACAGAAGCCACCGTACCCACAGGCATAAAAACGGGAGTCTCTATTATACCGTGTTCGGTAATTATGGTACCTGTTCGTGCCTGTGTGTGTATATCGGTATGTTCTAAATTAAATATCATTGTTGTTTTTAATACTGTAAGGTACTTTTGTACTCAATCAAAATTAGAATACAAAATTACTCTTTTTAAAATTAATTTTATTAATAAATTTACGTTTTGTATTTAACCCGTATTCGACATTGGGAAAAAATGCAGAAGTTTAAAAAAAATATATTGCATCGTTTAATTGAATAATTCGAGAATATTATTACTAAAATCCAAGAGATATGCTTTTTTGTCAAAAAAAATGTTAATTTTGCACC
>JBGXXV010000105.1:0-15454 GCA_041814825.1 Bacteroidota bacterium
ATAGACAAGGAAATAGAATTTACGGAATTGAGTAAAAAACGTAAGTTGGAGATATGCAATCCAAATGTAATACAAATATTTAGGCAAAAAATGCGAGGATTTAACCATAAAAAAGAGTTCGAACAAATTTTAGAAACAGAGATACAATAAATATTGATAATCAATTGTGTAAAAAAATAACAACAATCAACAATATGAACAACCATTTGATATTAAACAGTCACTCTACCGACGAATTGCGAAAAGTGGCATCGAAGGCGACCGCAGAGTGGATACTTTTGCAGATAGAGGCTGGTGAAATAACACTATTGCCCGAAGCCGAAAAACGTTTCAACGATATTGCACGCGACACAAAGGCTGTGATGCTATACTCTGATTACTACCAGATTAACGACGAGGTCAAAACCTCCGTTACCACTATTGAGTATCAAAGCGGTTCGCTTCGCGACGACTTCAATTTCGGAGCGGTGGTTATGCTCCGCACATCGGCGGTAAAAGATATAATGGACAGTAACACCGATGATTATCCGTTTGCGGCGTGGTACGATTTGCGTCTGAAACTTTCGGAACGGGGCGAAATATTCCGTATAGCCGAACCGCTCTATGTTTTCAGACCGCTTGCCGAGAGCGACAGACACGGCAGCCATTTTGCATATATCGACAAAAAAAACCGCTCTGTACAGGTCGATATGGAAAAAGCCTGCACCGCATATCTCAAACGTATTGGAGCACTGCTCGTCGGAGAGCCACAAAGTGTTGATGTGGGGCAGGGCGATTTCGCATACGAAGCATCGGTGGTTATACCCGTACGTAACCGACAACGCACTATTGCCGATGCTATTGCTTCTGTATTGGAGCAACAAACATCTTTTCGGTTCAATCTGCTGATAGTGGACAATCACTCTTCCGATGATACCACAGCCATTATCAACGATATAGCACAGAAACACGACAATGTTTTTCATATCATACCCCAAAGCGAACATCTCGGTATTGGCGGATGCTGGCAACTTGCCCTAAACGACAGCCGTTGCGGACGGTTTGCCGTGCAACTCGACAGCGACGACCTCTATCAATCCCCAAATACTTTGCAAAGGATTGTTGATGAGTTTTACCGCCAACAGTGTGCTATGTTGATAGGTTCATATACCATTACCGATTTTGAGTTAAACCCGATACCGCCGTATCTCATCGACCATGCCGAATGGACAGACGACAATGGTCGCAACAATGCTCTGAGGATTAACGGGTTGGGAGCTCCGCGTGCGTTTTTTACGCCCATTATCCGTGAGGTAGGCTTCCCGAATGTGAGCTATGGCGAAGACTATGCTGTGGGGCTTCGCATAAGTCGTACTTGGAAGATAGGCAGAATCTACGATTCGATATACCTCTGTCGCCGCTGGGAAAACAACTCCGACGCAGGTATCAGCCCCGATACGTTAAATCGTTACAATTTTTATAAAGACAAAATCCGTACCATAGAGCTGCAAAGCCGTATCAATAAAACTATTCACGAAACAGATTAATATCGAAACTATGTCGAAACTCTATCTTATACCCACACCCATCGGCAACCTCGAAGATATAACGCTTAGAGCAATACGGATATTAAAAGAGGTTGATTATATCTTGGCAGAAGATACGCGTACTACTTCTGTATTGCTAAAACATTACGAAATCAAGAACAGATGTTTTGCTCATCATCAGTTTAACGAACATCAAAGCGTAGAACGTATTGTAAATGATATTGTTTCGGGTATGAATATCGCTTTGGTAACCGATGCGGGGACTCCTGCCATATCAGACCCGGGCTTTTTGCTGGTGAGGGCATGCGTTGCCAAAGGTATCGAGGTGGAGTGTCTTGCGGGAGCAACGGCTTTTGTCCCGGCTTTGGTGGTGTCGGGTTTACCGTGCGAGAGATTCTGTTTCGAAGGTTTTTTGCCACATAAAAAAGGACGGCAAACACGAATAGAGTGTCTAAAAGATGAGGTGCGGACAATGGTATTTTACGAATCGCCGTTTAGGATAATAAAAACTTTGGAACAGTTTGCAGAGATATTTGGTATCGACCGACGTGTGGCTGTCTGTCGCGAGCTATCGAAAAAATTTGAACAGATTGTACGTGGTTCTTTGGGTGAAGTTATATCGCATTTCACCCAAAATCCCCCAAAAGGTGAGTTTGTTATAGTGGTGGAGGGGAGGAGCGACTGTTAATCAATCGGTTGGATAGCAGGCAGATAGATGAGACTTCGAGAGAGAAATAGCATAAGTGTTTTTTGAAAAACATTTTTTTTAAAAGCGACTGCAATATAGCCTTTTTGTCGGTCGGAGTGAGGCTTTATATATCAAAAATATTCCTTGCCTCAAATGCGAACTCCCCCCAAAATGTTAGTATTAACACTATCAGATAAAATTAAAAATGATTAACAATAAAATTTTGACAATATCGAGCTTTGGAGTTCAATTTTTTTGAAATAAACTTAACCAATCGAATCTTTTTACAATAAAAAAATGTATCTTTGCAAATGAAATATTATATATAAATCCAAGAAATAATAAGAACAATATGAAAAAGAGTAAGTATTTATTAATCACCTTACTGACCGCAGTATTGGTAATTACCTCGTGTAGTGAGCGAAAGTCTTTTTCATCGGCATTATTGATAGGAAAGTGGAAACGTCCGGTAGTATCGACCAATGGCACTAAGGGCTTTGAGTGCTACCGTTATGATAGTGGAGGCAATGGTGTTACGTGGGATACCTCCGAAGATGTTACCGAGAATGAGGCTCAGGCTTTTACGTGGGTGTTGAGCGAAGACCGTCTCTTGATAACACACATTATGGAAAATGGAGGTAAAATACCCAAGTCATATACAATTGAGATTTTAGATGCAACAACATTATCATATACCAATGAGTATGGCGAGAGTTTCACTTTTACCAAATTTACAGGGCAACCATAAATTTTTTTATCATTAAAGCATAGAGATGACAATAATCGTATTATTTGGAGCTCCGGGGTCGGGCAAAGGCACACAAGGAGCGTTAATAGCCGAAAAATATGGCTTTCTGCATCTTTCTACAGGATTGATGCTCAGAGATGAGGTGAAAAAAGGGTCTGAACTTGGGAAAGAGATAGACACATATATTTCCAAAGGCGACCTCGTCCCTAACGAAATGATGTGCAGTATTTTGAAAGAAGAACTTAAAACATACATCGACGTAAAAGGTATTATCTTTGATGGATTTCCGCGTACCATATCGCAAGCCGAATTTCTTGATGCTACACTCAAAGAGTATGGATTGAAAATTGACTTGATGATTGATATTCAGGCAGATAAAGATATATTAATAAAACGTTTGGTAAAACGCGGTACTATGTCGCACCGCACGGACGATACGCACGATACGATACTTAAACGCCTCAAAATATACGACAACGAGACAAAACCGATTATCAATTATTACAAAAAGACCAACCGGTACAATTCCGTAGTGTCGATTAACAGTATCGAAGATACATTCAACGATATTATAGCCCTTATAGAGAATATCGAAAAATAAATTCAACACACATTAAACCTAAGAAAATCAGCAGTAGCCCTTATGAATGAGAATTTTATCGACTATGTAAAAATTTATTGTCGTAGTGGCAATGGAGGTAAGGGCTCTACACATTTTCATCGCGAAAAATTTGTACCCAAAGGCGGTCCCGACGGTGGCGACGGCGGACGAGGCGGACATATAATACTTAGAGGTAGCAAAGACTATTGGACATTGCTACACCTTAAATATCAACGACATATATTTGCAGGACACGGAGGTGATGGTAGTAGTAGTCGCAGTTTTGGGAAAGACGGCGAAGACAAAACCATACTTGTGCCGTGTGGTACAATAGCTCGCGATGCCCTTACGGGCGAATTTTTGTGCGACATTACCGAAGACGGACAAGAGGTAATATTGATAAAAGGCGGACGCGGAGGATTGGGCAATTGGCACTTTCGCACTTCTACCAACCAAACACCGCGTTACGCACAACCCGGCGAACCGTTTACCGAAAAAGAGATAATACTTGAGCTGAAAGTGCTTGCCGATGTGGGACTTGTAGGCTTTCCAAATGCCGGCAAATCGACATTGTTGTCGGTTGTCTCCGCTGCAAAACCCAAGATAGCCAATTATCCGTTTACCACACTTACGCCAAACCTCGGTATAGTCGAGTACAGAGAGCATCGCTCTTTCTGTATGGCAGATATTCCGGGTATTATAGAAGGAGCTGCCGAAGGAAAAGGGTTGGGAGTTAGGTTTTTGCGACATATCGAACGCAACTCTATACTTCTGTTTATGGTGGCAGCAGACAGCGACGATATTGCCAAAGATTACGAGATATTGCTCGATGAACTGCGTCAATACAACCCCGAACTACTCGACAAAAAGCGAATCCTTGCTGTATCGAAAGCCGATATAATCGACGAAGAGTTGATGTCCGAAATCGAAACAAAACTACCTAAGGGTGTGCCGCACATATTTTTTTCGTCAATAACAGGTTATGGTCTCGACCGACTGAAAGATATGCTTTGGGCAGCTATTAACGAAGAGTCAGAGTAATACAGTTGCTTTCAAAACCCCAAAGCGTACAAAAATAAAAATTAGAGCAATCCGTTGAAGAGGTTGCTCTAATTTTTATTTTATTTATTCAAATACTTTTTTCTCAAAAAGCCAATCCCAATTTTACATAGAGTTGCTCTTGGGTTACTTTTAGTTTATCCTTTGTTACTTCGTCGATGTTTAGGTTGAGCAGCCCGAAATCGTATCCGGTTTTTAGAATAAAGTTTTTGTACCTTAGTCCAACACCCGGACCAAGCAATACATTGAGTCTCGAACGATACGACGAATCGCCGTATAGATTAGTACTGCCTACTTTATTGCCGTTTAAATAATGATTGGCTGTACCGGCAAGGTCGAATGTGAATTTTGGACCGGCAAAAGCCAATAGTCGCAGGTCGCTTGTAATAGGCAGAGATAACATAAAACGTACAGGAGCATCTAAGGAGTGATAACTGTATCTGGAACCGGTAAAATTATTGCTACTCAAAATAGCTTTATTCCTAAAAGAATAAGTGTAATTTATTCCCAAATTGAACCCGATAAGGTTAAATAGCAACAAATCGTAATTAAAGCCTGCCGTGATACCGTGAATAGTGATATTGTCGGCTGCATTTACTTCTAACCCAAGTACTTCGGATATCAACTTGGCACTGTTGTTTTTATTTACATAACCAATATTTACACTCATATTATTCTGTGCCGTGATACCGACACTTACCAATATAACGGCAACTGTTAATGTCGCTCTTTTCAATATTTTTTTCATTATTCGGTTATTTGTTTAATGTTAGTAATAAATTTATTTTAGCATATTTGTTGTAAAAGTAATCTTAATTTTTTAATTTTGCCTAAAAATTAATACATACAATGGTATTTTTACGCAAATTTAACACTTTTATCGAGAAAAACAACCTTTTAAACCCCAATAAAGAGCTACTTGTGGCTGTCAGCGGTGGTATCGACTCTGTTGTGTTGCTTGATATGCTGATTAGAGCGAATTACAAATGTTCTATTGCTCATTGCAACTTCCATTTGCGAGGCAACGACTCGGACAAAGACGAACAGTTTGTGAGGAGACTTGCTCAAAAATACAATATACCCATATTTGTAGAACATTTCGATACCGCACAAAAGGCTATATCCGAAAAAATTTCTATCGAAATGGCAGCCAGAAACTTACGGTACAAGTGGTTCGAAGAATTGGTGCAAACGCATAATTTTCAAGCTATTGCCATAGCGCATCATAAAAACGACAATGCCGAAACAGTGCTTCTCAACCTTGCTCGCGGTACAGGACTGCGTGGCTTGACAGGCATCAAAGCATATAGAAAAAATATAGTGCGTCCGATGCTTTGTTTCGACAGGGCGGAGGTAGAGCTTTATGCCCGTGTCCACACACTGAACTTCTGTATAGACCGTACCAATACCGACACCTCTTTTCATCGAAACAGGATAAGACACAATATATTACCCGAATTTCAAAAAATCAATAAAAATTTTGTTTCACAAATCGAAACATTTTCACAAATAATCGGAGAGTATAACGCTTTTTTTGAGGAAGAAATAAAAAAGTATATAAGCAAAATAGTTGATTTTAAGCCTAATGCTACATCGATAGACATACCCTTGTTGCTGCAAAGCGGATTTGCAAATATTATTCTGTTTGAGATAATCCAGAAGCTCAACATACCGGTATCGCT
Organism: Bacteroidota bacterium; assembly: GCA_041814825.1. GTDB lineage: Bacteria > Bacteroidota > Bacteroidia > Bacteroidales > Paludibacteraceae > F0058. The sequence goes on from JBGXXV010000105.1 coordinate 6,305, forward strand.
ATTTAGCGAAATATATCGGATTACCGAGTCTCAAAGTGGTAAAAAAATAGTTTTCGGAGATATCAACATACTCAAAAACAGAGACAAAATACTGATAGTAAGCAATTGCCCCAAATACGAACAGACATATCAAATAACGAGACATATCGGTAATACAGACAAACCGATACCTCTAAAATTTCAAGTGATTGACGTACAGGATTTAGAATCAATAAAATGCGATAAAAACACAGCTCTGCTCGATTACGACCGACTGATTTTCCCGCTGACAATACGTACGTGGCAATATGGTGATAGGTTTAAGCCATTGGGAGTAAAGGGATTCAAGAAATTGAGTGATTTTTTTATAAATCAAAAAGTAGATATGGTTGCCAAACACAACACATTTATTTTGCTCAATGGCAACAATCAGATAGTATGGGTAATAAACCACAGAATAGACGAAAGGTTTAGAATAACGGCTGTTACCAAAAAGGTGTTGAAAATAATTGCTATATAAATAAAAACCGTGTTATGACAAAGTTCGACAGAAAGCTAATGATATTGGAAAGCACTCTTTTCTTTGTGGTCTGGACTATCATTTTTTTGTTGGGTGCGGATTTTCCGCCTCCTGTTGGTTTTTGGATAATAGTAGTGGTAATATTTATATTAGACATAATTCAACTGTTATATTTGAGGTTTTTGCTAAAAAATATTACAACCCGACCAACATATATAATAAACTTCATATTTTTTGTTTTGGGTGGAATAATTGTCTCTTTGCCTGCAATATGGCAGGCAGATACAGATGTACAAGGTAAAGTGATATTGGTGTCTGTTATAACAATTGTTAGTGTTATTTACGGTAATGTCTTTTGGATTTTCAATAAAATAGTAAAAACCAAAGACAACTCCAAATCAACAAAATAGGACTGATCATATACGGTTTTTCAATGCCTAAGCAGAAGAAGTTTTTATACAATCATCCGCAAATAGGAGAGATAGAGCTTTTGCCAAACACCCGATGCCGTGGGATACGATACTCTGTTTCGCATAAAGGGGCAAAAATTTCGTTTAATCCTATCTACATAGATAAAGTATTGCCTCTACCTACGGATAAAGAGGAGTGGTTTTTGAAAAACCGAGAGAAGTTTGCCCGTATGTATGGGACTCAAGCGTATTCGTCCGATAGTCGTCATATTACGTATAGTTTTGACATAATATTTGCCGAGGAGCCAAAGCTAAAAAATAGTCTTTCGGCACAACTGCAAAACGGAGTCTTGACTATTCGTTACTATCCGTTATTCGACTTCGGCGATAACCACAATCAACAGTCAATCAAAAACATCGTGAAGCATTTTCTTGTATTGGAGGCAAAACGAATATTGCCGACAAAGCTAAGAACATTAGCGAGTAGATACGACTTCGACTGTTCGACAATAAGAATATCCACTGCCAAAGGGCGTTGGGGTAGCTGCAATTCTAAAAAGCAAATATCGTTAAGTGCTTACCTGCTTTTTTTGCCCGAATATCTTATTGATTTTGTAATTGTACACGAATTGTGCCATACAAAGGAGATGAATCACGGTAAAAAATTTTATTCCGAACTTGCAAGGGTATATCCTAATCATCTTAATATCAGCAAAGAACTGAAAGATGAGAGCAATAAAGCGACAAAATATTTTTAAGTTGCGGAGTATTAATTGTTTTGATAATTCAAAAAAAAGTATTACCTTTGCAGTCCGATTTTTTTCGGGGAAATAATGTAATTCGATTTAATTAATAAAAAACTATTAAAAATGCCAACTATTCAGCAATTAGTTAGAAAAGGAAGAGTGGTTTTGGAAGACAAATCAAAATCTCCTGCTCTTGATTCTTGCCCGCAAAGACGTGGTGTTTGTGTAAGAGTTTATACTACTACACCTAAGAAACCAAATTCTGCAATGCGTAAGGTTGCTCGTGTAAGATTGACCAATACAAAAGAGGTCAATGCATACATACCGGGTGAAGGACACAACCTTCAAGAACACTCTATCGTGATGGTTCGCGGAGGTCGTGTGAAAGACCTTCCGGGTGTTCGTTACCACATCGTACGCGGTACTTTGGATACAGCAGGAGTAGCTTCTCGCACACAACGTCGCAGTAAGTACGGAGCAAAACGTCCAAAAGCAAAAAAAGCCTAATTTAAGAGTTAATTAACAATTTTTTTTCAATCAGTTTTTGATTATTTGGTATATAAAGGTTGAGTAAATGTTTCTCGCATTGAAGACTAAAAAAGACAGCCAAAACAAAAACAAAACAGGATTTTAATCGTATTAAAAAATGAGAAAAGCAAAACCAAAGAAAAGGGTAATATTACCCGACCCGGTATTTGGGGAAGTAATGGTTACAAAGTTTGTGAACCACCTAATGTATGATGGCAAAAAAAGTACTTCGTACACTATTTTTTATGGTGCCTTAGAGCTTGTTAAAAACAAACTTCCAAACGAAGAGATGAGCGCATTGGATATTTGGAAAAAAGCGTTGGAGAATATCACTCCTCAGGTAGAAGTAAAATCGCGTCGTGTAGGTGGTGCTACGTATCAGGTGCCAATGGAAATCCGTCCGGACCGCAAAGAGTCTATCTCAATGAAAAACCTGATTATTTTTTCACGCAAACGTTCGGGCAAATCTATGTCCGAAAAGCTTGCAGCAGAGATAGTTGACGGGTTTAACAGTCAAGGAGGTGCTTTCAAACGTAAAGAAGAGATACACCGTATGGCTGAAGCCAACAGAGCTTTTGCACACTTTAGATTTTAAGTTAATATTGATTGGTTTGAATAAGGTTATTCCGATTAGGTGTAACCTTATTTTTTTTATGTTAAGAGCAAATATGTATTGGTTATATTTGGCTTTGTAAACAACCTCCACAACCCTCTAAAAATGAGATTGACGCTTTTGTCTGCTTGATGATATTGAAATGTTTAGATGCATACCCCGTATTTATTACATAATCCGTTAGTTGGTTGATAAACAAAAAAAGCAGAACCGAAATATATGTCAGATTCTGCTTTGTAAAAGTATGTTTGTCCGTTTGTTGTTATAGTGTTGCCATATCAATAACAAACCGATATTTTACATCACCTTTTTCTAAACGCTCGAAAGCACTATTTACATATTTTATGTCTATTATCTCACTATCGGCGATTATATTGTGTTTGAAGCAGAAGTCGAGCATCTCTTGTGTCTCGGCAATACCGCCTATATTTGACCCCGAAAAACTCTTTCGTCCGTGTACTATATTAAACGCCCCGACTCTAAGCGGTTCGGCAGGTAACCCTACTAATACCAATGAGCCATCTACTTTTAGCAGGTTGATATATCTGTTTACATCGTGTTCTGTGGAGACGGTATCGAGTATCATATCTTGCTTCGGGCAACTCTTCATCTGTTCTTTGTCGGAAGATAGAACGGCAGCATCGGCTCCGAGCCTTTTGGCATCTTCTACCTTCGATGGCGAAGTCGTAAAAACCGTTACATAAGCACCCATAGCCTTTGCTATCTTTATGGCGAGATGTCCAAGTCCGCCTATGCCGAGTATTCCTATATTTTTACCTTTACCCGCTTTCCAGTGTTTTAGAGGCGAATATACGGTAATCCCCGCACAAAGCAGAGGTGCTGCCGATGCCAAGTCTTTGAAATCGGGCATTTTCAACACATATTTTTCTTCACAAACATAAGTTTTAGAGAAACCTCCGTAAGTCATTCCGCCCGATACCTTATCTGGGCTGTTGAACGAAAAAGTAACACCTTGTTCGCAATATTGTTCATCTCCTTGGATACAATATTGGCAACATTGACAACTCTCTACAATACAACCGACCGCCGCAAGGTCTCCGATTTTGAATTTGGTAACATCGCCGCCTACCTTCGTTACACGACCTACTATCTCGTGTCCCGGCACCTGAGGATATACCGCACTTCCCCAATCGTTACGGATACTGTGTAGGTCCGAATGACATATACCGCAATATAACACCTCAAACTCTACATCGCACTCACGTAATACTCTACGGTTGATGTTCATTTCACGCATCGGTTCGTTAGAAGCCGTTGCTGCATAGGCTTTTACCTGTTTATTCTCCATATCTACATAAATGTTTTTAATGATTATTAATTAATAGTAATGTGTCGAATATCTCTGTAATATCAACACAATGTACAAAGATAACTATTTTTTTGCGTAATAATAAAAATGTATGAGTCTAAGTTTGATTGATTGTTCACTCGATTATTGACTATGACGATATAGGTACTGTCGTAAGGAGTTTTTTACATACTTTTTTTGTGTCAAGGCGATTATGTCGGGGCTTTGGGGTAGAAAGCCCCAAAGTGAAATCCGACGGTAGTATAATTTAGACGGTTACGGTGCGACTAAACAGTTTGAAAAAAGTGTTGTCTCCCCCAAACTACAACTCTCTTTGCTCATCAATTTTATTAAGTACATTTAGAGCGGTGTCGATGCTATTGACAGGTTCGACCGAAATGAAGCGTTTGCCGTAGTTTTCGCCTATCTTGCAGTTGCGAGGGTAAGCGCTGACGTAACGTATGATTTTGGCGAAAGCTTCCGTCTGATAATATGCCGAATCGGGTTTGGATACGGGGTATAGTGTCATTTTGCCCCGCTTTACGGTAAGCCGTTCTATACCTAAGGCTATAGCCTGCCAACGTAATGGCAGCACTTTCATCAGGTCGTCTGCCTCTTGCGGAATAGCTCCGAAACGGTCTATCAGACGGACTTTGAAGGCATCTAACGATGTTTGGTCGGTCGTAGTATCGAGCTCACGATAGAGCGCTATTCGTTCCGACGTACTCGACACATAACTGTTTGGAAACAATAGGTCTAAGTCGCTCTCGAACGAACATTCATCTACAAAACGTGTCGGCTGTCGGCGATATTGTTCGTCGATTATATCGGCAAACTCCTCTTGGTGTAGCTCTTGGACTGCTTCGTTTAGTATCTTCTGGTAAGTCTCGTAGCCGAGTTCGGCGATAAAACCGCTCTGTTCGGCTCCAAGCATATTGCCTGCCCCACGTATATCGAGGTCTTGCATGGCAATATTGAATCCGCTACCTAAGTCCGAAAAGGTAGATATGGCTTGCAGTCGGCGACGTGCATCGTCGGATATATCTTTGAAGTCGGGCGTTATGAGGTAGCAGTAGGCTTTGCGATTGCTTCGTCCGACTCTGCCTCTTAGCTGGTGCAGGTCGCTCAGCCCGAAATGGTTGGCATTGTTTACGAAGATAGTATTAACATTTGGCATATCTATACCGCTCTCTATGACGGTGGTAGCCATCAATATATCGTATTCGTAGTTGATAAAGTCGATAATGATATTCTCCAACTGTGCTGTGGGCATCTGTCCGTGTGCAACGGCTATTCGGGCATCAGGTACTATCTTTTGCAGTTTGGTCTGCAAAAGGTAGATGTTTTGTATTTTATTATTAACAAAAAATATCTGACCATTGCGGTTCATCTCAAACTCTATTGCCTCTCGTAATATCTCGTCGTCAAAACCTATTAGCTCCGTAACAACAGGGTATCGGTTGGGTGGTGGCGTGTTGATAATCGACAAGTCGCGTGCTCCCATGAGCGAAAACTGCAATGTACGCGGTATAGGAGTTGCTGTTAGTGTTAGGGTATCTACATTCGCTTTCAGCTCTTTGAGCCTTTCTTTGATGGCTACACCAAATTTCTGTTCTTCGTCGATAATAAGCAACCCCAAGTCGTTGAATACCACTTCTTTACTTGCTATCTTGTGAGTGCCGATGAGTATATCTATTTTACCCTCTTTGGTGCGTGTTATTATATCTTTTGTCTGCTTGGGGCTCTTGGCACGGCTGATATACTCGATTGTTACGGGGTAATTTTTTAATCTTTCGGAGAATGTTTTATAGTGCTGAAACGCCAAAATGGTAGTAGGTACGAGCACTGCCACCTGTTTGCCGTCGGTGGCGGCTTTGAATGCGGCACGTATGGCAATCTCCGTTTTGCCGAAACCGACGTCGCCGCAAACCAGCCTATCCATAGGTTTTGGGCTTTGCATATCTTCTTTTATATCGGCAGTAGCCTTGCTTTGGTCGGGCGTATCTTCGTATAGAAACGAGGCTTCGAGCTCCGTTTGCAGATAGCTGTCGGGCGAGTATTCAAATCCCTTCTTTTCGAGACGTCTGGCATACAGCTTTATAAGGTCGCGGGCTATATCTTTTACTTTGCTCTTGGTACGCTCTTTGAGGCGTTCCCATGCTCCGGTACCGAGTTTCGACAACGCAGGGTCGATACCATCTTTGCCTCTGTATTTGGCTATCTTGTGTAGCGACGATATATTAACAAAAATTATATCTCCACCTTTGTATATAAGTTTGATTACCTCTTGCGGTTTGCCATTGATTTCTGTTTTTAGCAGCCCGGCAAACTGTCCTACTCCGTGGTCGTGATGTACGACATAGTCGCCCGGTTTTAGCTGATTTAGCTCTTTTATTAGCATTGCGGCTTTACCCCGTCGGGCGGTATCGGATTTGAGCGAAAATTTATGAAATCGGTTGAAAATTTGGTGGTCGGTAAAGAAACAGAGTTTCATATCGTGGTCGATAAACCCTTCGTGCAGAGTGCCTTGTACTGCTTCAAAAGTTATGTTGTCGCCTCGGTCGTCGAAGATAGAGGCTATGCGGTCGGTCTGCTTTTTGCTGTCGGAAGCGATATATATGCGGTAGCCGTCGGCAATGTATCTATTTATGTTTTGGGAGATAAGGTCGAAGTTTTTGTCAAAATTGGGCTGATGTATGGTGGCAAACCGCATTACATCGGCTTTGTAGTGATTTCTAAGCAATTCTACCGTTCTGAAATTTTCTAACTGCTCACACAAACTCTCCTCATCGACTATCCACGAATGCAGGTCGCTTGTCTGACGCTGTTCGTTTGCCTTTATCAGTGCCTGCGAATAGACAAGGGCAACACGTTTTATAAAATAGTCTATGTCGTTGATAACGAGCAAACTATCGCTGCTTATAAATTCGAGTAGCGACACCTTTTGATTTTCGCTGTTGTCGGTGGACGAAATAATGGTTAGCTCCTCAACATTCATAACCGACAGTTGTCGTTCTATATCGAAAGTGCGTATCGACTCTATGTTGTCGCCGAAGAAGTCGATACGGTAGGGCAACTCGTTGGAGTAGGAGAATACGTCAATGATGCTACCACGTTGCGAGTATTGCCCCACTTCATAGACAAAATCGACCTCCCGAAAACCCGCAACTTGCAAACGGTCTATAAGCAGGCTCATATCGTAGTCTTCGCCTCGACGCAACTCTATCTTGGTTGTCGAAAAACTCTCTTTGCAGACCACTTTTTCGGACAATGCTTCGGGATAAGAGACTGTAATACAGGGCTTGGCGTTCGATATCTTGTTTAGGCTGTCGGTGCGTAATATCTCGTTTTCGGCAATGGTAGCACCGCTTTTGTGAATGTGTTTGTAGAGTGCGGGGAAGTAGGCTAACTGTTCATTGCCAAGAAGTTGCACGAGGTCGAAATAGATGTAGCCGGCACTGTCGGCATCGTCGGCGACGACCAAAATATCGCTTTTACGTCGCAAAAATATCTCGGCAATAGTCATAGACTGAGCCGAAGCCGTAAGCCCCTGCAAAGCAATGCGTTTATGTTTGTTGTCGGTCAATAGCAAACATAGCTTGCGTAGCGTGGGATTGTTGGCATACAGTTGGCGGAAATCGTTGATAGACACAATTATTTTCTAAAAAATTTCGACAAAGGTACAAATTTTATGCCATTTTTTCAAGTCTCGGATTGTTATGTTTTTAGTTGGTTTAATATGATTTTTTTTTTGAAAAAAAAATATTATAACTTTGCAAAATATTTAACAATAATTTTTAATTGCTGTGAAAATTTTATTTTATTTGCTCGTTGTTACTCATAAATTATGGGCTTGTTTAAGGAGTTTGGTTAATAAATTTTTCAATAATTTTAGCGAAAGATTAGGATTAATCAAATTTGCAAGTAGATTAGTTACATTGTTTTTTCTTTTATTATTTTCACAGTTTGGATATGCAAAGGTACCGCCGTCGCCACATCTACCGATTAAATTCAAAATCGGCGAATACATTACTCTATCTATATATGATTATAAATATGTGATAGATTATGAGACCCCTAAGTATAGAATAGCCGAACAGACTGTCGCCAAATCCGATTTAACCAATACGATAAGCCCGGCTACGCAAAATTTTTTGAGAACAAATTTGAAAGGGGATTATGTTTTTTCTCATCTTGAAATTGATGATGACAATTACAATAAACTTGATAGTGTCGGATATCCCGAATTTCTGTATAGACAATTGGAACTTATCATTCCTAATTGGGTAGATAAAATACAGGTAGAAGTTAGTAATGTAAAGAGAAGAAAAGTACCTTTACCCAAACCATATATGCCAAGTCTGCATATATCGCCTTCGGAAAACATCTACTCGTTAGAGTTAGGTGAGTTTTATTTTCCTAACTCTACTCTTAATGCTACTACAAATGTTATAATAGATCCAAATGAGCCAAGACCACAATATGAAAAATGGTACACTATCAGTGAGCCTTATGGGTTTGTAGCTACCAAAGGTATATCTTTTTGTATATATCCTATGAATCAAACCATATACAACCCAATAGGCGAAATCTTGGAGCGAGCTACATTTACAATTAATCTTGCTTCTTCAAATCTTGGCGGAATATCTTTAAAAAACTTAATTCAAGAATATTTAAGCGGCACTCATTATCAAGGAGTAATGGACTACTACGACTCTTTCAGCGGATTAGATTGGACAAAAAAAGAGGCAGATAAAGGCAATTATGCCATATTGACCATTCCTAAATATTTTAAAGCATTAGAAGAGTTTATAGCTTATAAGAGGTCTATTGGTTATAATGTAGATTTTTATGACATAACAGAATATGCTAATGATGCACAGAGACTTAGAAATATCATTAGGGCGTTATATCAATTTGATGAATACAGACCGCGATTTATACTTATAGTCTTTTTAGTGATATTCTTTACTTCTTCTTCATTGTTTACATTCCATCTGCCTACATATATGTCGGGGTTAAGATTTCGCCTCCTCTCTTCCGCA
>JBGXXV010000106.1:0-21997 GCA_041814825.1 Bacteroidota bacterium
AACAAAAACTTTTATCGGACACTAATAACTATTTTATAGCTTAGGTCCGGCACTTACAAGCGATTTGCCCAAATCATTGCCTGTAAATTTCTCAAAATTCTTTATAAACCGACCTGCCAAATCTTTTGCCTTTTTGTCCCATTCTGCCTTATCGGCATAAGTATTGCGGGGGTCGAGTACGTTGGTATCAACGTCGTGTAGCTCTGTTGGTATCAGCAAGTCGAAATACGGTATCTTACTTGTCGGCATTCTATCTATCGAACCGTCGATGATGGCATCTATTATGCGACGTGTATCTTTGATAGAGATGCGTTTGCCTGTACCGTTCCAGCCTGTATTAACCAAATATGCCTTAGCTCTGGACTGTTTCATACGTTTTACCAACTCTTCTCCGTATTTGGTTGGGTGTAGCGACAAGAAAGCAGCACCGAAACAAGCCGAGAATGTAGGCGTAGGTTCGGTGATACCGCGTTCTGTACCTGCAAGTTTGGCAGTGAAACCGCTTAGGAAGTAGTATTGTGTCTGTTCGTCCGAAAGGATTGATACCGGAGGCAATACACCGAAAGCATCGGCTGTAAGGAATATTACCTTTTCGGCTGCTCCTGCCTTAGATACGGGACGAACAATATTTTTGATATGATAAATGGGATAGCTTACACGCGTGTTTTCGGTAACGCTTTGGTCGTGAAAATCAATCTTCCCGTTGGCATCGACCGTAACATTCTCCAAAAGGGCATTGCGACGTATAGCATTGTAAATATCAGGCTCAGCCTCTTGACTAAGGTTGATAACCTTGGCATAACAACCGCCCTCGAAATTGAATACACCGTCGTCGTCCCAACCGTGTTCGTCGTCGCCTATGAGTAGGCGTTTGGGGTCGGTCGAAAGAGTTGTTTTGCCTGTGCCCGAAAGACCGAAGAAGATAGCTGTGTGATTGCCGTCGAGGTCGGTGTTTGCCGAACAATGCATAGATGCAATACCGCGTAGGGGCAGTAGGTAGTTCATATAAGAGAACATACCTTTTTTCATCTCACCGCCGTACCAAGTATTGAGGATTATCTGCATCTTCTCTTCGAGGTTAAAAGCTATGGCTGTCTCCGAATTTAAGCCGAGTTCTTTGTAGTTTTCGACCTTAGCCTTTGATGCTGTAAGTATTACAAAATCGGGTTCGCCAAAGTTTTCGAGCTCCTCATCGGTGGGGCGGATAAACATATTTTTTACAAAATGAGCCTGCCAAGCCACCTCCATTATAAAACGCAGTTTGAGTCTTGTGTTTTTGTTTGCTCCGCAAAATGCATCGACCACATAGAGTTTTTTGCCCGACAACTCGTCGGTAGCTATCTTTTTGAGAGCCTTCCACGTCTCTTTGCAAATGGGTTTGTTGTCGTTGGGATATTCGGGTGTTGTCCACCATACGGTATCACGCGATACATCGTCCATTACAAAAAACTTATCTTTGGGCGAACGACCCGTATAGATTCCGGTCATAACATTAACAGCTCCGAGTTCGGTCAACTGTCCGCGTTCAAAGCCTTTTAAATTCGGAGCAACCTCCTCCTCGTAGAGATCCTCATAAGAGGGATTATAGACTACTTCGGTAGCTCCTATAATACCATACTTTGATAAATCCAATTTTTTCATAAACTTATAAAACTTAGTTATTTAATGATATGTTGATATTTTTTTTTACAAAAATGATTAATGAAAGAACAGCGAACAAAGTTAATAATATTTTTTCTGTTTTAGTTGCAATTTTATACTTTTTATTTTTTGATAATTATTATAATAGGCACTATAAAAAGATTCACTCTTTGCAATTTTCATAAATCGGAGCGTATATGATTTACGTTTTTATTGTACATTATTAACATATTTGTCCAACAACCTTTAACAGTCTTATTTTATGCTAAATGAAAATCAATATCAGTAGCTGTGCTATCAATATTCTAAGGAACATTGTAAGCGGATATACCGTTGAGTAAGCTACGGCAGGTTCGTCGTTGGGAGCTATGGCGTTGGCATAGGCTAACGCGGGAGGGTCGGTAGAAGCTCCCGCCATAAGTCCCATAAGCGAAAAGTAGTTCATTTTCATTTTTTTACGGGCGAATATGCCTATTGTCATCATCGGTATAAATGTTATAAGTGCCCCAAAGCCAAGCCACATCAAGCCATTGGACGATATTACCGTGTCGAAAAAGCTCTTGCCTGCCTCTATTCCCACGCTCGCCAAAAAGAGCGATATTCCCACTTCACGAAGCATCAGGTTGGCACTCTGTGTGGTATATGTAACCATACTAAAACGGTGGCCGAATCTGCCGATGAGAATGGCTATTATGAGCGGACCGCCTGCCAAGCCGAGTTTTACGGGCATCGGTATGCCGGGGAATGTAAACGGAATAGACCCGAAGATAATACCAAGTACTATGCCGATGAATATAGTGGCAATAGGTGGTTCGTTGAGTTTTTTTAGGGTGTTGCCCAAAAGACGTTCTACACGAGCGATGTCGCTTTTTTCGCCCACCACCATTACGCGGTCGCCCACTTGCAGGGCAAGGTTAGGCATTGCCATAAGGTCGATACCCGAACGATTGACACGAGTAACATTGACGTTATAAATCGAATGAAGGCGAAGTTTTGCCAATGTCTTACCATTGATATGGTCGCGAGTTACCCGTATGCGACGCGACACAAGCACCGCCTCCGACTCCTGCCAATCTACATCGGTTTTTTTGCCCATAAACGAGACTATCGCCTTTTCATCGGCAACCGATGCAACTATTTTCAAAATATCGTTTAGTTGAAGTATTGTATCGGCGTGTGGCGTAAAATATTGATTATCACGTTTTAGACGCGATATTATAAATTGTCTGCCTATAAGCGTTCGTATCTCTTCGATAGTTTTGTTGTTCAGCGCCTCGCTCGTAAAAATCACCGAAAACGGATCGGGTTTCTCTTGCGAAGTGTTGTTGGTGGCGACAAGTTGTTCTTTCTCTTTTTCGAGATTAATCTTGAAGATAACACGAATAAGTATCATTGCCAATATTATACCCAAAACGCCAAAAGGATAAGCCACCGCATAACCTAAGGCAATTTGTGGGATAGAGTCGATTTTGCCCGCTTCGAATAACTGTCTTAGAGCCTCTTGTGCAGCACCAAGTCCCGGCGTATTGGTTACCGCCCCCGACATAACACCCGTAAGAGACGGCATCGATACTTTTGGGAAAAATATGAAGTACAGAGCTACCACTACCACCACGTTGAGCAGTATCAGAGCGGTGGCAAGCATATTCATCTGCATTCCGTCCTTTTTGAAAGACGAGAAAAACGACGGTCCTACTTGCAGACCAATAGTAAATACAAAGAGAATAAGCCCGAACTCTTTGACAAAGTGCGACACCGAATGGTCGAGCTCAAAACCGAGATGTCCGGCTATAATACCGGCAAACAAGACAAAAGTTACTCCTATGGAGATACCGAAAATTTTAATTTTACCAAGTGTTATACCTAAGGCTATAACCGCCGCATATAACAGAATGGTATATGCTACACTCCCTACCTGAAACTGTGCGATAAACTGCTCCATCGTTTGTTAGTATGTTTTTTATAGTGATTTTTTTATAAAATATTTTTTTTAATTACTTGATTGTTTTTGTTTTATAATTAACAAAACACACCCTATTTATGGGTCAATGTATATCCGAAACTACGTAACTTATTTTCGCGATTACGCCAATCTTTTTCGACCTTTACGTAGAGTTGCAAAAATACTTTTTTCAAGAAAAACGCTTCTATGTCTTTGCGTGCCTCCGAGCCAATGCGTTTGAGAGCAGAGCCGTTTTTGCCGATTATAATACCTTTTTGGCTGTCGCGTTCACAAAAAATAAGTGCCGATATGTTGATAATATCATCCTCCTCTTTAAACTCTTCGACTGCAACCTCAACGCTGTAAGGCACCTCTTTGTCGTAGTGAAGAAGTATCTTCTCGCGTATTATTTCGTTTACAAAAAAACGTTCGGGTTTATCGGTAAGAGCGTCTTTGTCGAAGTATGGGGGCGACTCGGGCAGTAGCTCCACAATTCGTTTGAGCAGTTGCGGAATACCGAATTTCTCCTGAGCCGAAATAGGTATTATCTCCGCTTCGGGCAGGGTCTGGTGCCAATCATCGACAAGTTTTAGCAACTGGGTCTGGTCTATAAGGTCTATCTTGTTGACGACCACTATCTTTTTGCTTGTAATCAGCTTTACGTTTTCGAGAAAATCGACATTTTTACTTTGATTGTCGAGTACATCGGTAACATATAGCAATACATCGGCATCTTTGAGGGCAGAGTCCGAAAACTCCCTCATACTCTCCTGCAACTTGTAATTGGGCTTCAAGACGCCCGGTGTATCGGAGTAAACTATCTGAAAATCGTCGCCATTGACTATTCCCATAATCCTATGGCGGGTAGTCTGTGCCTTGGAGGTAATTATCGAAATTCGCTCTCCTACAAGTGCATTCATCAATGTCGATTTACCCACATTGGGGTTGCCCACTATATTTACAAAACCTGCTCTATGCATAATAATTTACTCTATTTGGTACTCTTTTTGAACGATTTACGTTTGGCGGCCGGTTCGCCCGATACTATCTCTTTTGCTTGTTCGAGTGTAATCTGCTCGGGTACAATATTTTGAGGTATCTTATAGTTTTTCTTTGCGTGGCTGATATATGCTCCGTAACGACCGTTAAGCACTCTAATATCTTCGTTTTCAAAGACTTTTATTTCGGTATTGGTGGCAGTTTTGCCCTCTGTTTTGTTTTTTATCAACTCCACGGCTCTCTCCAAAGTAATTTCAAAGGGATTTTCGCCTTTCGGTATCGACACATTGGTAGTACCAAATTTGATATATGCCCCAAACCTGCCTGCTGCCACGATTACATCTTCGTTTTCGTGCTTTCCTACGGTAATGGGCAGACGTGGCTTTTCGACCAGCTCAACAGCTTTCTCGAAGGTCATCTCAAGCGGATTTTCGCCTTTGGGTAGCGATATATTGGTGTCGCCGAATTTGAGATAAGCTCCAAATCTGCCTGTGGTTACTATCAACTCCTTTCCCTGATGCAAACCGAGATGCAACGGTAGTTTGAAGAGTTCGAGGGCTTCTTCCAATGTGATAGTTTCAAGGCTCTGTCCCTTTTGCATAGCGGCAAAAACAGGTTTTTCATCGTCTTTGCCGTCGCCTATCTGGGCTAATGTGCCGAATCTGCCGATACGTACAAATACGGGGCGTCCTGTTTTGGGGTCGTTGCCGAGGAAACGTTCGCCTGTGGTCTTGCCCGCCTTTTTTACAGCCTTATCGACTTCGGGGTGGAATTTCTCGTAAAAGCTTATCAACTCATCACGCCAATTCATCTTGCCTTCGGCTATATCGTCGAAATTGCCTTCGATGTCGGCAGTAAAACCGTAATCGAGTATTCGAGGGAAATTTTCTATCAAAAAGTCGTTTACTACCATACCAATATCTGTTGGTACGAGTTTTCCTTTGTCGGCTGTGGTTTTCGAGGCTTTTGTCTCCTCTTTTATGCTCTCTTTTTTTAGGATAATAATGTTTGTCTCCTGTTTTTCTACCGGTATATCTTTTTTCTCTACATAGCCGCGGTTTTGGATGGTCGAAATAGTCGGGGCGTATGTCGATGGACGACCGATACCGAGCTCTTCGAGTTTTTTTACCAACGACGCCTCGCTGTAACGGAACGGCGGACGTGTATAGGTTTGTGTAGCCGTAATGTCTTGCCTGTCGAGCGACTGACCTATTTTGAGCGACGGCAAGAGATTTTCGCCTTGCTCGGTGGCATCGTCCTGCTCATCGTCGCGGCTTTCCATATATACTTTTAGAAATCCGTCAAACTTTATCACTTCGCCTGTGGCTACAAACATATCTTTCGACGACGATACGGCAATCTCTACATTGGTCTTTTCTATCAGAGCATCAGCCATTTGCGATGCAATAGTACGTTTCCATATCAGATTGTAGAGACGTTTCTCCTGTGCAGTGCCATCTATCTCGCTCACATTCATATATGTGGGACGTATAGCTTCGTGTGCCTCCTGTGCTCCTTTGCTTTTGGTGGCATAACGACGCATCTTGTGATACTTCTCTCCTGCGTTAGCCAATATCTCGGTTTTGGCGGTGGCAAGAGCCAAGTCCGACAGGTTTACCGAGTCTGTTCTCATATATGTGATTTTCCCTGCCTCGTATAGAGTTTGAGCCACACGCATAGTCTGCGATACCGAGAATCCCAATTTTCTCGAAGCCTCCTGCTGTAAGGTCGATGTGGTAAATGGCGGTGCAGGTGTGCGTTTGCCTTGATTTGTCTCTACTTTGGTAATTTTGAAAGTTGCTTTTTTGCATAGCTCCAAAAAAGCCAGAGTCTCCTCCTTGGTAGCGAAATTTCTTTTTAGCTCGGCTCTGAAACTCTTGTTGCCATCGGTAAAAACAGCTACAACCTTGTAGTACGAAGTCGCTTTGAATGCCTGTATATCACGCTCTTTTTCCACCACAAGCCTTACGGTTACCGACTGTACTCTACCTGCCGAGAGTCCGTTTTTGACTTTACGCCAAAGTACGGGCGAGAGTTCGAAACCCACAATTTTGTCCAGCACCGAGCGAGCCTGCTGTGCATCGACAAGGTTTAGGTCTATATTGCGAGGTGAGGCAACGGCTTTTTGAATTGCATCTTTGGTAATCTCGTGGAAGACGATACGGCGTGTATTTGCCTCACTTAGTTTCAGTTCGTCGAAAAGATGCCACGCAATAGCCTCTCCCTCACGGTCTTCGTCGGTAGCAAGCCACACTGTTTGAGCGTTTTTGACATCTTTTTTAAGCTCCGACACCACCTTTTTCTTCTCGGGCAATACCTCGTAGGTGGGTCTGTATTTTTTTGTTATCTCGCCCTCAAACTCCTTGTCGGCAAGGGTGCGTATATGACCCATCGACGACTTTACGACAAAATCTTTACCCAAATATCCCTGAATGGTTTTCGACTTTGCCGGAGACTCTACTATAACCAAATTCTGCATAAAACTTTCTATATTAATTTATTGATTTTTTGTCCGTTTTCGCATACCAAACCGAATACGGAAATTAATCTGCAAAGATAATACTTTTAATTGATGTATGAATTGAGTAATTTTCCAAATGTAGTATTGTGCGGATTAAAGTATCCAATGCAACGCTTACGGCAAAGCTGAAAAAAACTGTAAAGTTATCTTGCAACATTAAAATTGTTTGTATGTTTTTATTTTTTTTACGTAAAAATAATTACCTTTGTTCATATTTTAAAACATTTTTTTTGTAAGTGTGCGGTTTTTGATACCTGTTTTTTTGCCCCAAAACCCCAAAAGTGAACAAAATTTGGGTGGCTCTTAGGTGTCCTGTCTTGATTGTTTTTTTAATATCGGACAGTGATAAAAAAACTGTATATTGCAGCCGTTAAAATCTATTATCTACTTACTTTTTTTAAAAGAATAAGAGTTAATGACAAAAAATATTAACTTTGTAATCAAGATTTCCCTCAAAAGAAGTGTATGAAAAACATAGAAGACGAAAAGAGAGTCGCATTAGAGAGGCTCAACTTGTTTATAAAGCAAAAGAAAATGAGACAAACCTCCGAAAGAGTTTTTATCTTGGATAAAATATACTCTATGTCCTCTTTTTTTGATGTACAAACACTTTATGAGCAAATCAATCAAGAGATACATATAAGTTTGGCTACTATATATAGTACACTTAATCTATTGCAGGAGTGTAATCTGATAATTCGCCATAACTTCAATACAAAGAATATAATGTACGAAAAACTGCCGATAGGGGCAAACTATTATTATCGTGTTTGTGTGAAATGCAATAAAGTGAAAGCCTTTACAGACTCAAAACTCGGCAAGTCGATATCGTTGAGAGACTCCGGTACATTCTCTACTTTTAATCATACTGTGTATCTTTATGGTATCTGCAAAAAATGTAAGAAAAACAATCAATGAAATGAAAATATAAATTTTGTCAGTATTTGTATTGGTGGCAAGATTTTTGTTAAGTATAAAACAAATTTAACTTTAAAAATAATATAAACAAAATGAACACGTATTGGATTTTATTTATAGGCACCGCTCTTGTTAGCTGGTTGATATCTATGTTGTTTAACAGCAGAATGAAAAAGTATTCTAAAATACATTTGAACAGCAATATGACAGGTGCAGAAGTAGCTCGTAAAATGTTGCGAGACCACGGTATCGACGATGTAGAGGTAATTCATACGGGAGGTAATCTTACCGACCACTACAATCCGATGAACAAGACTGTCAATCTTAGCGATGCCGTTTTTGCTTCTAACTCTGTGGCTGCCGCAGCCGTAGCTGCTCACGAATGCGGACACGCCGTACAGCACGCCAAGGCGTATGCTCCGTTGAAAATGCGTTCGGCTCTTGTACCGGTAGTCAGTTTTTCGTCGAAATATGTGATGTGGATACTTTTGGGTGGTATGTTGGTAATCAATACTTTCCCGCAACTAATGCTTGCCGGTATCATACTTTTTGCCACAACAACGCTTTTTAGCTTTATTACCCTTCCGGTAGAGATTAATGCCTCAAAGAGAGCTTTGGTATGGTTGCGTTCCGAAGGTATTACCGACAATCAGCAACAGCCAATGGCAGAGTCGGCTCTACGTGCCGCCGCTTATACCTATGTAGTGGCAGCACTTAGTTCGCTGGCTACGTTGATGTATTATATTTATATATTCCTCGGCAGACGAAATTAATATATTAGCTTATCAATAGCGGAATTTAAAACTCAAATATACTGTTTGTCCGCATAGCATGAAAAAACTTATCCCAAAGGCAGCCTCTATCGGTTGTGAAGGGATAAGTTTCGTCATATAATATAGGTTTATCATCATACACTATCAGTGAGGTGTATTGTTTTGGCAGGTTGTAAGCCGGCTTAAATATACTTGCAAGACGAGTCCCCGTATGGAGGTCAAACCAGTTTTGAGGATAAGGAAAACCTACCGAGATTTTGATTTCCAAAGTGTTAAACTTATCTATATTATTGTTGATAGTGTTAATTATCGCCGATTTGCTTTCGGCGATGATAGCGTATGCCTGCATTTGGTTGCAACGTTCGATAGGTTTCTGCTGCAAATCGAACATAGGTATGGCACATAGTTTGTTGAGAGCCGTCAGTACCGTAACGAATTCAAAGATATTTTCCAGACCGTAAAGAGCCACGACACTCTCTTTGTTTATACCCATTCGGCGAAGATAGTATGCCGTAACGTCGCTGTGATGATGTAGGTCGGCGTTCGATATTTCGAGAATATACCCGTCTTCCGAATGCCATTTTACAGCTGTATCGTCCGGCGATTGTTTTGCTCTTTGGTCTATTATATCGTACGAAAAATACATGTGTTTGGAAATGTTTTATACAAAAAAGTACTTTGAAGTGTTTCCAAAGTACCTTTTTATTTCTTTATTGGAATTAGTTATTTTATATTCAACTCTTTTTTTACGAGTGGAGTAACATCAACCGTTTTTGTCGATTTGTAAAGCATGGTGTTTTTGTCCAGAATAAACAAGTAATTGTTTTTGCTGCCGACACTCTCTATTGCTTTTACGATACGCTCCTGAACGGGTTTCAACAGAGCTGCTTGTTTTTGTTGAGCATCTTGTTGGATAGTGCGTACAGTGGTCTGATAGCGTTGATAAAGAGTTTGTATTTTTGCCTCTTGGTCGGCTTTCATAGTGGCAGTCGCTGTTGCCTCCATCTCTTTATACTTTGCCTCTTCTTTTTGTATCTCAGCTTCCATTTCTTGCAAATATTTTGTGTTTTGGGCGTTGTACTCCGACATTTGTTTCTCGATATCGGCTATTTCGGGCATTGCCATCATTATTTGTTCGGCGTCGATGTATCCCACTTTCAAATCTTGCGAAAAAGCCATAAGAGGCATTACTAACACCAATAACGGTAATAAAACTTTTTTCATTTCTTTATAAATTTATTATTTAGTTAATTAATATTCGTTTTGTCGATTGATAATGTTTATTTCGTGTATCCCATTTGAGACAATACCTCATCGCTTATATCGAGTTTTGGCGAAGCAAAGATAATACCTACATTTGAGTTTTTGTCCAGAATCAACTCATATTTTTTTGTATTGCTCAACTCTTGTATGGCGTTGTATATCTCGTCTTGTATCGGTTTTATCAGAGCGTTACGTCTTTTAAACATTTCGCCTTCGGCTCCGAAATACTGTTTTTTCAATTCGTTTACTTCTCTTTCTTTGGCTATTATCTCGTTTTCACGTTGCTTTCTCATCTCCGGCGTAAGAAATACAAGTTCTGTCTGATAGTTTTTGTACAAGGTTTGTACCTCTGTCTGCTTTGCTTCTATCTCTTTTTGCCATTTTGTCGATAGCTGGCTTAGTTGGTCGTTGGCAGCTTCGTATCGAGGTATGGCTTTTAGAATATATTCCATATCCACTACTACAACTGCTTTTTGTTGAGCATTTGCCCCCAATATCCCTATTACTGCTACAAGTAAGATTAATAATGTCTTTTTCATAATTAATATCTGTTTTTAATATTTCCTTTATTTGATTATAATATAATACTTTGGTTTAACCGTGGAAGTTCTCCTGTCGTTTGGTTAAAACTCCTGTCCGAGTACAAATGTAAACTGACTACCGCTTCTATTGTTATATCCGTAAGGAACGTCAAATCCATATCCCCAGTCGATACCCAAAAGACCAAACATCGGCAAGAATACTCTAAGACCCACACCCGCCGAACGTTTGATGTTGAAAGGATTGAAGTCTTTGAAATCGCTCCAGCTGTTACCTCCTTCAACAAAAGCCAATGCCCATACAACGGTGGTCTGCTGTAACAAAATAGGGTAGCGTAACTCCATAGTCAGTCTGGTGTAAATATTACCGTTAGACATCCTTGTTACAGGGTCGAAAGGAGTGAGCGACCCCGATGTATATCCTCTCAGACCTATTGTCTCCGTACCAGGCGAAGAGAATCCGCTCATTCCGTCGCCCCCTACATAAAACTTTTCGAAAGGCGAGCGTTTGTATTTGTTATAGTATCCTACAAATCCATATTCGACACGTGTCATCAAGATAAGTTTTTCGTTTTTGGTAAGAGGCGTAAACATCTTTGCCGAAAACTTCCATTTGTGATACTCTATCCAACGTCGAGTATCTTCGGCACTTAACTTGCTATAATCCAATCCTGTGAAGAGAGAGTATGGCGGGGTAGCACTCACAGATAAAGTAAAGATAGACCCCTTACGTGTAAAAATAGGATTGTCTATTGAGTTGCGTTGTAGGGTTATACCTAATGCCAAATTGTTTGATATACCGTTCTTAAAGCCAAAGTAATAGTCATACCAATTTCTTAGCCTATAATGTTGGAAAGATAACTCTGTGTAGAGCGAAAAGTAATCGTCAGGCCATTTAAGCCTTGTACCTATACCTAATGCTCCTCCCAAAGTAAGCATTCTTGTCCCCGAATCATATTCGTAGGTATAACCGGAGTTTGTCAGTCCGTTGTTGTAGTAACCGTAATATTGACTTAGGTTTGAGTTTAGAGCGTTTCTATAACGTTCGCTCAACCCTGTCTGTACGGCATAATATATACTTGCCGAAAGTGAATTGGGGCGTTTGCCTCCCAACCACGGTTCGAGGAACGATATGCTGTAATTTTGGTAATATTGACCATTAGCCTGAACTTTTATGTTTAATGTTTGTCCCTCGCCTTGTGGTACTATACGGTACATAGAGGGTTTGAACAGGTTTTGTATGGCAAAGTTGGTAAATTTTACTCCAACGGAGAGTATAGGTCCTTGTGGCGATATCCCTGCCGAAAACTCAAATTGGTCGGACGATTTTGATTCGAGATTATATACTATATCTACCGTTCCGTTTTCGATATCTGGCTGAATCAAATCGCCTTGATAGAGCTTTTCTTCGTTGAATAGTTGAAGTTGAGCCAAGTCTCTTAAAGAACGTATGAGGTTGTTTTGCGAATAAACTTCTCCGGGACGAGTACGCAACTCACGTCTTATAACATGCTCATATACACGGTCGTTGCCACTGATTATTACTTTGTCGATTTGGGCAGGCTTACCCTCATACAGACGAAACTCGAAGTTGATGGTATCACCTTCGATACTAGACTCTACCGGATCTACCTGCGAAAACAGATAACCATTGTCTTTGTACAACGACATTACGGCGTCTTCATCGCCATTGAGACGTTTGTCAAGCTGTTTTTGGTTGAAAACATCTCCTTTGTGGATATTGAGATATGTATTTAATAGTTCCGAAGGGTATAAGGTATTACCACTCCAATCCATATTACCGAAATAGTATTTTTTTCCTTCGTCGATGGTAAGATAAATATCTACATGGGTAGAGTCGATAGCTACTACACTGTCTTTGAGTAGTTTAGCGTCTCTGTATCCGATTTCGTTATATTTCTCTATTATCAGGTTTTTGTCCTCTTCGTATGACGATTTTATGAATTTTTTACTTTTGAAAAAATTTAACAATGTAGGTCGATTGGTCTTTTTCATAGCATTGTCTATTTTGGTGATAGACAGCGAATTGTTGCCGATTGCAATTATATTGCGAACCTTTATCTTTTGTTTTTTATCTACTTCGATATCGAGATTGACGAAACCTTTGTCGGCATCCGGTCGTTGTATTACTGCTACTTCGGCATTATCAAATCCTTTTTCCGAAAAATAGTTTTTGATATGCACTTTTATTCTATCTATCAAATCGGCAGTAAGCACATCATTGGTTTTTACTCCGATTTTTTTCTCTATATCCTCTTTTTCGGAGGTTTTCACACCGCCGTATTTAATCTCTTTGATTCTGGGGCGTTGTTTTAGGTATATGTTCAACCAAATACTGTCGTTCTCTATCTTGTCGGCAAATATTTGTACATCGGAGAAATATCCTTGTCGCCAAAATCTTTTGATAGCTCCGGAAATTTTTTTGCCGGGTACAGATATTTTTTCGCCCACCGATAGTCCCGAAAAACCTATGATAATATATTTCTCGTATGTAAAATCGCCTGTTACTTCAATATCGGCTATGGTATAATCTTTTATTGCGTCATAACTGATTGGAACATCATTGTTTTGAGCAAAAAATGTTGTTGAATTCAATAACAATAATATGAAAAGCAATATTGTATGTCGTAATCTCTTAATAATCATTAATTTGATTGATTTTTTTAATTTTTGGTTGATTTAATCTGTTCGCTTGTTTTGCCGAATCGTCGTTCGCGATTTTGAAATTCATATATTATCTCGAAAAATTCATCTTTTGTAAATTCGGGCCAATATGTTTTTGTGAAAAAAAATTCGGAGTAGGCCGATTGCCACAAAAGAAAATTGGATATTCTGATATCGCCTCCGGTACGAATCACTATATCGGGGTCAGGCATATTTCTCGTGGTAAGATAGTCCGAAATAGTTTTTTCGTTGATATCCTCTTGCCTCAAAACACCTTTATTGATTGATAACACTATATCTTTTACCGCATTTGTTATCTCCCAGCGAGACGAATAGCTTAATGCCAATACCAACGACAGCCCAGTGTTCTTACTTGTGTCGGCTATGCATTTTTGCAATTTTATTCGTACATCATTGGGGAGTCGCCACAAGTCGCCTATTGCAAGTAATCTTACATTGTTTTTTTGAAAAGAATCTGTCTCTTTTTCAATGTTTTCCACGAGCAGGTTCATTATGCCGTGTATCTCTTCTTGTGGTCTATTCCAGTTTTCTGTCGAAAAAGTATATAATGTCAAATATTTTAATCCTATCTCTACCGATGCCTCTGTTATTTGACGTACTGTATTTATACCATTGGTATGTCCAAAAATGCGGTCAAAACCCTGTTGTTTTGCCCATCTGCCATTCCCGTCCATAACTATTGCAATATGTTTGGGAACATCCTTGAAATTTATTTCTCCATTATACACAGAAATCGGAATCTTATTTTTTGTACTATTTATTAATATAATATCTTATAAATAAATCGCATTTTAACGACGACGTTTTTTTACTTTGCTGCTTCCGTCGATACAAGCAGGACATATTTCCCAGAAATTGACAGAAAAATAGACTGCTATCGTAGAATACCAGTCGTTATTCAACCATAAATTTGTCCGTATGCCGAGCGGATTGTCTATCAAATCGAATTTGTCGTTGCCCAGAGTCTTTTGAGTACTCCAATACATACCGAGATTAAGCCTGTTGGCAAAATACCATTTGACACCTACTCCAAAGGGGACTATTGGTGCCGCCACTTGGTTGAAACTCGACAACCCCAATCCACCGAAGATATATGGCGAGACTCTTGATGTACCCGGCTCCAACCGCATCGACGCGTAGTTGAAGAAGTTAAACTCGGTAATAAAAGCCAAATCGGTAAATGAAGTTTTTCTCATCTCTCCGTTAAATTCGCCGATACCTGCTTGTCCCAGAGTAGCTTGTAGCTTTATTTCCCAATGTCCGTTGAATTTATATTTCAGAAAGAGACCTCCCGTCGGCAAAGTATATTTAAATGGAGTTTCGTTGGCATCTCCCAAGTAATAACTTCCTCCACCTAAAAGTCCTGCCTCCATATAATATTTAGTCCATTTGTAATCGGTCTGTGCCGATACGGTATTGGCTGTTATCGATAATACCGTTAATGCTAATAATATTCTTTTATAATTCATTTTGTTTATGTTGCAAAAATAATTGTTGTATATTAAACCAATTGTTAAAACGAAAATTATACCGAAAAATTGTTGCAAAGATACTTATTTTTTGACAAAGAGGCACAAGTTTGTCTGATAATAATAGTTAAAAAACTTTATATGGTAGATTTAATCGGGGATGTCAGAGATAAAAAAAATTGCTTGTGCAATAAATCTAATTTAAAATTTTGGGGTTTTGATTCTATTCGGTCAGTTGTTTTTTTTATATGAAATCTAAATTTAGGTGGATAAAAAAGATTATTATCATTCAAAGACAGATTGTTGATAGATTGGGTTTGTGCCGGCGAATATGTCTATTCAAATGTCATTTGTTGATATACCGAAATAAAATATTGTTGATGTTGTGTATTAAAAAATCCAACAAAAAATAGTAACTTTGCTTTTTGTTAGAAATAAACATAAATCATTATAATACAAAAAAATAATCATACAAATTTTTATGGGAAGAGCTTTTGAATTTCGTAAAGAGAGAAAATTTAAACGTTGGGGTAATATGGCTCGCGTATTTACCAAGTTGGGCAAGGAGATAACAATAGCCGTAAAACAGGCAGGACCTCACCCCGAAAATAACCCGCGTCTGCGTGTGTTGATGCAAACCGCCCGTAAGGAAAATATGCCCAAAGACAATGTAGAAAGGGCTATAAAGAAGGCAACAGATAAAGATTTTGCCGATTATAAAGAGGTCAATTACGAAGGATATGCTCCTTTTGGGATAGCTATTTTCATAGAAACAGCCACAGACAATACCACTCGTACAGTTGCCAATATACGTTCTTATTTTAATAAATTTGGCGGTTCGCTCGGCACTTCCGGTAGTTTGGAGTTTCTGTTCGACCATAAATGTGTGTTTTATATTCACAAAAAAGAGGGTGTGTCTCTCGAAGACCTTGAACTCGAATTGATTGATTACGGGGTAGATGAAGTAGTGGAAGATGAGGGCGAAATAGTGCTTTACGGCGAATTTACCCAAAATTCAAACATTCAGAAATACCTCGAAGAAAATGGTTTTGAGATTACCAAGGTGGAGTTTGTGCGTATCCCTAATGAGCTTAAGCAGCTTACAGCCGAACAGGTGGAGCAAGTAAACAAATTGATTGAGAAAATAGAGGAAGACGAAGACGTACAAAACGTTTTCCATAATATGGCAGAATAAGCCGTTTTTTCATACACAATAATGGAAGATTACTATGGAATTTGTCAAAATGCATGGGGCAGGCAACGACTATGTATTTGTTGATTGTTTTTGTCAGACAGTAGCGAATCCGCAGGAACTTGCGGTAGCTATCAGCAAACGTCATTTTGGTATTGGTGCCGACGGGCTTGTGCTGATACTTCCCTCCGACAAAGCGGATTGCCGTATGCGTATGTTCAATGCTGACGGTTCCGAAGGTAAGATGTGTGGCAATGCCATTCGGTGTGTAGGTAAATATTTTTTCGAGAATATCGATTCTTCAAAGCTCTCTATTTCGGTAGAGACAGAGAGCGGTATCAAAGCTCTTGATTTGACCGAAGTTGACGGTGTGGTCGCCCTCGTAAGCGTAGATATGGGCAGAGCCGATTTCTTGACGAAAAATGTCCCTTTCATTACCGATAGCGACGAGTTTGTCGATTTGCCTTTGTCGGCGGGCGACCGTGAGTTTAAGGCAACGGTGGTGTCTGTGGGCAATCCTCATTGTGTCATTTTTGTCGATGATATCGATAAGTTTGATGTGGCAAAATATGGTGCTTTGGTAGAAAATAGTTCCAATTTTCCCGAAAGAGTAAATACCGAATTTGTACAGTTTGTTGGTGAAAGAACAATCCGTATGCGCGTCTGGGAGCGAGGTAGCGGCGAAACATTGGCTTGTGGTACGGGAGCTTGTGCTTCTGTGGCGGCTGCCGTCCGCAACGGTATTCTACCCGCAGATACCGAAATAACGGTTGAACTGCTTGGAGGCAAATTGTTCGTTACCTGCCGGTCTGATTATGAGTTGATTATGAAAGGTAATGCGGTAGAGGTATTTAGAGGGAATTATAAAAATCCAATTGTATAAAAAAATTTTTTTATGAAATATATAGGAGCGCATGTCAGTGCAAGCGGAGGAGTCGAAAATGCTCCGATAAATGCTCATACCATAGGGGCAACAGCTTTTGCCTTTTTTACAAAAAATCAGAGGCAATGGATAGCACCACCTCTTACAGACAAAAGTATCGAACAGTTTAAGGCTAATTGTGAGAAATTCGGCTACACCGACAAGCAGATTTTACCTCACGACAGTTATTTGATAAACCTTGGGTCGCCCGACGGTGATGGGCTTCAAAAATCGAGAAATGCTTTTATTGACGAAATGCTTAGATGTGAGATGCTTGGTCTGAAATATCTGAATTTTCATCCGGGAGCACATTTGAATAAAGTTACGGAGAATGAATGTATAAAAATAATTGCAGAGTCGATAAACATTGCCATAAGCAAAACTGAAAGTGTTGTTGCCGTCATCGAAAATACAGCCGGACAAGGCTCAAACATAGGGTATCGGTTTGAACATCTTGCCCAAATAATTGAGCAAATAGACGACAAACAGCGTATAGGCGTGTGTATCGATACCTGCCATGCTTTTGCCGGCGGATACGATTTGCATACACGAGAGGGTTACGAAAAGAGTTTTGAGGATTTCGACAATATTGTAGGTTTCAAATACTTATGCGGTATGCACCTAAATGATGCAAAAAAGGAACTTGGCTCACGTGTCGACCGTCATGACTCTCTCGGAAAAGGGTCTTTGGGTATTGATACTTTTAAGTGGATAATGCAAGATAGCCGTTTTGCGGGCATACCTCTTATACTCGAAACCCCTGACGATACCATCTGGGCGGAGGAGATAAAACTTTTGAAAGAGATGATTTCTGTATAAAAAAACAGGAATATTATTTTTTGAATAAATAAGAAAATTCTATGAATAGGTGGATAGATTTAAGTATTGAATATGCTAATCAAAGGTCGTATCTTGATGACCTGTTTCAAGTATATCCGACTATTCCTGAGGGAATTAGGGATATTAATCAAAACATTTGGAGTAATATTGAGGTTGCTTTTAGGAAAAAAGATAATGAACAACTCATCAAAGAACTCCTAAAACTTGATTTATTTCCTATAAAAGATAGTTATATAGCTTATTTGAAACGAGATAAGCAGGCTATTGAACGTAATCCAAGAACAATAAATAGAATTTGTGGAAGAGTTTATGAACTGGGACTTGACCAACTCTATCAAAGGTGTAGCGAATCCAAAGAGACCAACCGACAGATTGGACCAATGTTTAGGGATTGGCTTAGACAACAACATTTGGGTATAGCTCCCGTTGAGCTTGAGCAGTTTGTTGCTAATAATAACGATGCTATTTTAGATGCAAGTGATTCTGTTTTGATGTCGTTTGCTCAAAGAGAACTGGGATACACACACAATAAAGGACTTGATTTTGTAGCTCGTTCTGGTGGAAAATATGTTATTGGAGAGGCAAAATTTCTGACCGATTTTGGAGGTCATCAAAATGCTCAATTCAATGATGCAATAGCTACAATCCAAACACCAAATGTACGTGCAATAAAGATTGCTATTCTTGATGGTGTACTGTATATCAAGGGAAATCATAAAATGTATAAGTCTATTACCGAAACTTATTGCAATCATAATATTATGAGTGCCTTAGTGCTTCGAGAGTTTTTATATCAATTGTAATATAATGAACAATTTATTGATAGAAGGTGATAATATCTTAGCCCTGCGATACCTTTTGACAGAGAAAAATTTAAAAGGCAAGGTAGATTTAGTATATATAGATCCTCCTTTTGCCACAGGTGGAAATTTTACCATTACGCAAGGTAGGGCTACTACTATCAGCAATTCAAAAAAGGGTGATATTGCCTATACAGATAAACTTAAAGGAGACGATTTTATAGTATTTCTAAGAGAGCGTCTATTACTACTTAAAGAATTATTATCCGAACAAGGTTCAATATATCTGCATATTGATTACAAAATAGGACATTATGTAAAGGTAATGATGGATGAAATTTTTGGAATTGAAAATTTCAAGAATGATATTACTCGTGTCAAATGTAATCCTAAAAATTTCGATAGAATAGGTTTTGGCAATATAAAAGACCTTATACTGTTTTACACAAAAACATCAAACCCTATTTGGAACGAACCAAGAGAGAAATACTCCGAAAGAGATTATGAAAAATTATTTCCCAAGACAGATAAACAAGGACGTAAATACACTACCGTGCCTATTCATGCGCCGGGTGAAACCGAAAAAGGCAATTCCAATCAGTTATTCAAAGGGATAATGCCTCCGAAAGGCAGACATTGGCGAGTCGGAGTTGAAATATTAGAGCAATGGGACAGAGAAGGACTTATCGAATGGTCATCTAACGGTAATCCTCGTAAAATAATATATGCCGATGATAGTCAAGGGAAAAGGGTGCAGGACATTTGGGAATATAAAGACCCTCAATATCCTGTTTATCCGACAGAAAAAAATCCGGATTTGCTCGATTTAATAATAAAAACATCATCTAACGAGAATAGTATTGTATTAGACTGTTTTTGTGGTTCAGGGACAACCCTTAAAGCTGCACAACTAAATAATAGGCAATGGATTGGTGTTGATAAATCTGAATATGCGATTAAAGCTACAAAAGATAAATTAAAATCAATCAGGGGCAACCTATTTGTGGCTACTCCCGAATATGATTTTATTAATTTGGATAGTAATATTATTGATAATATCAGTAAAACTTGCGAGAATACAGAAATAGAGTATTTGCAGTTGACATAAACTTATAACACACACAACATTATGCAACATAAAACCAAACAGCAACTTTTAGATGAACGTTATATGCGTATGGCACGTATATGGGCAGAAAACTCATATTGCCAAAGGCGGAAGGTCGGAGCATTGCTGATAAAGGACAAAATGATAATATCAGACGGCTACAATGGCACTCCATCGGGTTTTGAGAACTGTTGTGAGGACGAAAACAATAATTCCAAACCATACGTGTTGCATGCCGAGGCGAATGCAATTTCGAAGGTAGCCCGCTCAAACAATTCCAGCGAAGGAGCCACACTTTATGTTACGGCTTCGCCGTGTATGGAGTGTGCCAAACTGATTATTCAATCGGGCATAAAAAGAGTAGTGTACGGTGAGGAATACCGCATAATGGATGGGCTCGAATTGCTCAAAAAAGCAAATATAGAAACGGTCTTTTGTAATATTGATTAAAATAAATATTATTTGTAGAAAAAAATTTAATTTTGCAAATAACAATTACAGAAAAATAATGATGAAAAAAGCATTTATACCATTGATAGTAGCAATAGGCGTTGTGTTTGGCATTGTCATCGGCAATTATTATGCCAAAAGAGATGTCAAAGAGCAAATAGTATCTACCTTTGGCGACATTATGAAATCCAACGATAAACTTTCTGATGTGGTCAATATAATAGAGAAATTTTATGTCGATACCATAATTGCAGACTCGCTTGTGGAGCAGGCCATTCCTGAAATCATAGCTCTGCTCGACCCCCATTCGGCATATATTCCTGCGAAAGATTTGCAGATGGTAAACGAAGAGTTATCGGGCAGTTTTTTCGGTATAGGTGTGCAGTTTAACCTCCAAAATGATACTATCTACATCATCAACGTAATACCCGGTGGTCCTTCCGAAAAGGTCGGTATATTAGCCGGCGACCGTATCGTAACGGTTAATGATTCGGTTTTTGCCGGTAAAAAAATCACCAACGAAAAGATTATAAGTACACTTAGAGGCGATAAGGATACCAAGATAAAACTCGGCATAGTACGACAAGGGTCTTCGGAGATTACCAACTATACGGTTACACGCGGAGAAGTGCCGATACACAGTATTGATATAGGCTATATGATTACTCCCGATGTAGGTTATATTTCGGTCAATAAATTCGGAGAAACTACCTATAAAGAATTTCTTAATGCTCTTACATCTATTCGCCGACAGGGAGCCAAGTCGCTTATAATCGACCTTAGAGGCAATGCCGGTGGTTATCTGGGAGCAGCAGTGGATATGCTTAATGAATTTCTTAAAAAAGACGATTTGATAGTATATATGCAGGGGGCACATCAAAAGCGTGTCGATAGTTATGCAGACGGTACTGGAGCTTTTCAGAATATAAAAATGGCTGTTTTGATTGATGAATTTTCGGGGTCGGCAAGTGAAATTTTCGCAGGTGCCATTCAAGACAACGACCGTGGTGTGATAGTTGGTCGGCGTTCGTTTGGCAAGGGGTTGGTACAGAAACCCATACGTCTGAAAGATAAATCCGAAATTCGCCTTACTGTTGCCAAATATTACACCCCATCGGGTAGGTGTATTCAGAAACCCTATTCGAAGGGTAATATTTTGGATTATGAAATGGACCTTATCAATCGTTTCAATCATGGAGAATTTTATTCGAGAGACAGCATAAAGGAGAATACAGCAGAGGTCTATCATACAAAAAGCGGTAGAGTGGTCTATGGTGGCGGGGGGATTATGCCCGATATTTTTGTACCGTCCGATACTGTGGGGGCAACAAAATATTTTACCGATATTGTAAATAAAGGATTGACTTATAAATTTGCTCTCAATTATACGGATAAAAACAGGAAGGAATTGTTGAAATACAAGTCTTTGCCTGAATTGCAGAAATTTTTGGAATCGCAAAATATCTATGCTCAGATGGTTAAATTTGCCGAAAAGAACGGTGTTGTGGGTAAAGAAGCCGAGCGAACCAAATCCAAACTGTTTATAGAGAGACAGACGACAGCTTATATTATCCGTAATATGCTTGACTCCAAAGGATTTTTCCCATATATAAATCAAACGGATAAGCTGGTACAAAAAGCATTGGAAGAGTTGTGAGTTTTTATCATTACTGTCCGATAAAAAACCAACATCAATCTGTAATATCTTAATAAGCAACCTAATATATGCTTTTGTTGTGAAAGGAGCTTATCTTTTGTGTTTGTCTATCGGGTTATTATGAGGTTTTCCCTATATTACGCATTATAAAAGACGTGAGGCTATCGGAATGTTTTATTATTTCATTGGGGCTGTCTGCCCCAAGCCCCGAATTACTTTTTTGTCTTGACACAAAAAAGTAATCAAAAAAAGTCAAG
>JBGXXV010000107.1:0-10659 GCA_041814825.1 Bacteroidota bacterium
GCAAAGTTTAGAGGAGTACATAGACACACTTTTTATTTGCATATTAAAGAGTGTGAATTTAGATACAATTGCAGAAACAAAAATTTATACTTAATTTTGCTCAAAAATTTCAGAAATCATAAACTTAACTAATCTTGAACCTTTGATTTTAATTACTTACCAAAATGAATAAACTAAAAAAAGTATTTGTGTTTACTATTGCTATATCGCTAAGTTCTACACTTTTAGCACAAAACATACCATTGACAAAAAAAGAGCGTTATAAAGATTTCGACTACTTTTGCAACATTATAGAAAAAGTAAATCCGCAGCTTAAGGCACGACAAAATGTTACAGGTGTGGATATTATGAAAAATATCAAAACCCTTAGGAGAGAGATAGATACTATTACAAATGACACATCTTATATGCAACTATTGCTACGAGCAATACACATAATAAATGATATGCACTGTATTCCGATAAAAGGATAACTGTTAGCAAAAGTATTAAAAGATACCGCATTAGCATCTAATGTTACCGAGATGTTGGATTATGCCGAATCTAGTTTTTATAAAAACAAAAGAAGAGTTAATATAAGACTATATTACACAGGCGGTAAGTATTACAATATTTGTCAGTACAATGTAATTCAAAACAATAAGACCGACTCGTTACCTCTTGGAGCAGAAATAATATCTGTCAATGGAAAGAGTGTTGATTATTGGATTGAGAATAATATTATGAATGTAGGGCTTGGTATGAATTGGGATACTCATCTTAACCGTAGTTTTACCATGGTAAGGGTGCTATGGGTGGACAAGTCTGATTTTGTAAATATAAAATACTTGGATAAAAATCGTATCGACTCTATTGTTTATCCTACCAAAGGTCGAATTGGCTTCAGTCTTAATGGAGGAGATACATTCTTTTTTGACGCAAGAGAAGAGGGGTATGTCGAATATTTTGATGATACAAAGGTGCTCTACGTACGGTTACCTCAAATGCTTGCCGAGCGTTATTCTTATGTTGACTCCATAATAGCAAAAGGAACAGGCAAACCGATAGATAAGGTTGTGATAGATATTAGAAATAATCCGGGAGGAATCGATGATGTATGGATGAATATCTTAGGAGCAATAACCAAAGATACTATATTTATCAACTCACGTATGGCGCTAAGACACACGATAGAGGCACGCAATATTATGCAAAAGAGCGAAAATATTTCGGACGACAAGTGGGATTCTTTATTTATCAAGCCAACTAAATTACCTCTGCTTGGCAATAAAAAGTTTATCCTAACTGATTGGGGTAATCCGATTGTTCCTCATAAAAACTCTATCGGATATAACGGCAATATATATATCCTTCAAAACAGAATGATTTTCTCATCGGCAGGCTCACTGTCGAATGCTGCATATCTTAACGATAAGATAGTCAGCGTAGGGCAGACCACAGGCAAGTTGCTCGGATTTGGTGTTGCTCCCAGAGTTATTACTTTACCATATTCTCATTTTACCTTTTCGCTCGAATGTCTTATGGAGGTAAACGGAGGTGAGCAAACTCCTTACGACTATTACCACGACAATGTAGAGATACCTGTAGAAATCTCTGCGGAGCAGATGGTCGAATACGATGTAAAAGCCCTTAGAAACGACCTATCTCCGATAAAGTATATTTTTACCAAAGATTTTCTCTATAACTCAGACCCTGTTTTTCAAAAGGTTTTGGAACTTAAATAAAATTGTTTTTTTCATGGGAAAATTGTAGCTTTGTTTTGTCAAAATAACAAAGTCAAAAATGAAACTTTTCCACACACCCAACTTGATGTTATGTGTTGTGAGTTTATAATATGAAAATTGCATTTATAGGGTTAATTTACAGGGTTATAGCACACAAGTTTAATTGTGAAAATATTAACGAAAAAATATTAACTTTGCACCTGCAACAAAAAGAAATTTATTTAAAAACAGTAGCGAGCCGATGAAAAACTTATTTAATTCCAAAAGAAAGGTAAAAATATTAACTGTTGTGATGTTTTTATGTGTAAACCTAACTATATATCCACAACAATTAGATATTGATAAAGTTACGTTGACAAAAGAGGAGATGTTTGCCGATTACGACGAATTTGTAGATATCATTAAGCACGTCAATCCACAACTCACTCTGCGAAAGAAAATAACAGGTTTTGACCTTATAGAATATATCGAAAAGCAAAGGCAAGCGATTGACTCCGTATCTACGGAAGAGTTCATACTGATGTTGGTAGATGTTCTACGCAGATGCAACGACCCTCATAATACATATATCGTAGGCAGCTCTATGCTTGATGTATTCGATAATGATACGGCAAAAGCGACTAAACTCGAAACCTTGATGACTGCTGCTGACGAGTATTTTATGACCATTGTGGAGAAAGAGGACAGAAAAAGAATACCTCTACGTCTCTTTTACTCGGATGGTGAATATTATAGTATCGGCAAATTTATGATTGCCGATGGATTGTCGGGCACTGTTTCGGATTCAGTACCGCAGGGAGCCAAAATAATATCCGTCGGGGGCGAACCGATAGACTCTGTTTTGCTGCATTCTTGGAAATTGAATTTTGCCAATTTCTCTTGGGATAAAATACGACATAAACCATATTTAGCACTAACTTACGGAGAAGAGGTTTGGAGCAGACACTATAACGGTGCTGTCGATATTGTATATGAATATAAGGGGCGAATTTGCAAATTCACGTATAAACTCACCGAAAGTCAAATACTCCAACTTGCAGGCGGAGCATATTTCTTTAATGATTGGTCTGTCGGCTATGTAGATTATTTTGAAAAAGATAAACTTCTATATATCAGGCTACCACGTATGGCAAACAGAGATTTTTATCTTGGTGAAATTGCTAAAAAAGGCAAGAATAAGCCTATAAGCAAGATTGTGATAGATATTAGGAGCAATCCGGGAGGTTCTGATGATGTTTGGATGAGTATTCTTAAAAACATTATTTCTAAGCCTTTGGATATAAGAGCTGATATAGGCTATAAGAATACAGAAAGAGCTATCAAAGCCCTAAAATTAGACAGCCTTACTCGTAAGGTTGTTAGAGTGCCTATGCTTGATAATGAGGAGTTTAGAGTGCTTACTTGGGGTGAGATATTACAACCTTCGGATTCGTCTCTCAACTTTGACGGTAATATCTATGTTCTTCAAAATAGATTGATTTTTTCTTCCGCCGGGTCATTGTCAAATGTTGCCAAGATGCACAAAAAGATAGTCAGTGTAGGAGAGCCCACAGGCAATTTATTAGGATTCGGAATAGCTCCGATAAGGTTTGTTTTGCCTAATTCCGGCTTTGTCTTCCAGTTAGAGCCTGTTTTGGATATATCGAATGCCAAGACACTTTATGATTATTTTCACGATAATGTAGAGATACCTGTTAATATTTCGATAGAGCATATCGTCAAATATTTCAATTCATACAACCCCAATAAAACTGACAAATTTATATATTCAAAAGAGTTCCTTTACAATCACGACCCTGTTTTTCAAAAGGTTTTGGAACATTCCCATCGCTAAATAAAAAAAGAAGGCTGTTTGATTAGTATAAGAAAATGAATCTGTTGTACTTTATAAGCATTGCTATAATATGCTTGTTTGAAAGGATTTTGATTTGAAAATATTTTTCGGACAGCCTCATCGTAAAAAATAAAAAAAAAAATGTAACTTTGTAGTTGTTAATATAAATTTTATTCAAATAGTATGAAACGGTTAATTTTTATAGGAGTGGTGGCTTTTGCAATGCTTAATTGTGGGACTAAAAGCACAAAAAATGATGACAAAGGGCATTTTTCGCAAAAGAATATCGATATATGTGCCAAACTATTGGTTGATTCTGTTGGTATTGATTTAGAGTTAGCACGAGAAAAATGTAAATGTATGATGGAGGCTTATTTGTCAATAGACACTAATTACAAAAATATGAGTGGAGAAGAAGCCGCAGCTTTCGGCAATCTACATTGGCGTCAGGTAGATTCGATGTGTAATATGTCTTCTCTGAGAGAATCAAAGAATAAATAGACCATTCGATATTACAATTTGATTATTACCAAATAGTGATACTTCCCAAATAGAAGGTAAATGTAGTCTGGAGAAGATAACTTGGAGTTTCTATATAAAGCTATATTACTACATTATGCAGATAGCTCCCGAATATTTTATTAAAACAAAAGAGAAAAATTCAGAAAAAAAATAATTATCTTTGCCAACAAAAAATGTATATTGTAATGAAAAAAATCGCGATTATGTTCTTAATTGCAGGGTGTTGGATTAATGGTAATATCTTTGCACAAAACAATATCAAGATGTCAATATATTCTAACTTGGAAGAAATAAAAATAGATGCATCTTATCAGCGCTATATATTCAGAGGACATCAAACTTTCGATATTAAAAACAATACGTCGGATTCTCTTGTTTTTACTTTTAGAAATTCGCCCTACACATTCCCTGCTAAGGAAATAGTAAAACAGGTAGGAATTCAAGAATTATATCCGGGATTCAAGACTACCTTGACCGATAGCCGGGGACAAACTGTAGAAGGAGCTATCGTTGAATTCGACGGAGAAGAAATTTTTGTAAAAAATGCTCCTGAAGAGTGTAAACTGGAGGTAGAATATCCATACTTCAACACATTTTATTCTCGGTCAGATTCATTGCAAATGCTGACTTTTATATCTCCGTATATCTCGTATTTGAATTCGTGGTATTTTATACCTAAAAATAATGTTAATGATACTGCAATATTCGAAAATTTTACTATAAATCTAAATAAAGACGGCGTATATTTTTTCGCGACTTGTCCGTACGAAAAGAGAGGGACAGAATATATATTGGATACAAAGAAGACGCAAGATATCGATATTTCGTTTTTTGTGCTCGAAAAAGATTTTTACGAACGATACCCCATTACACCGAATATGAATGTTTATTTTTCGCGTGGAACCATAATAGACACGATAGCCGAAACCGCTGCGCCTCGAGATAGTCTTGAGAAATCGTTAGTAAAGAAACGTTTGGACTTCATAAAAAATAATGTAGATAAAATAGAAAACCTTCTTGAAACCCCTTATTCTAAAATCGATATTGCAGATATGTACTGGGGGAGAGGCAAAATGCGTGAAGGACATAATTTTGAAACATCTGATAAGACGTATTTCATTTTAGTGGATAAAGCTTTTTGGAATTTGGCGTCGTTGACCCACGAAATACTTCACTGCTATACCGATTACGATTATGACAGCGATCGTAGTACGAATTCTGCAAAATATCTGTTTTCAGAATCTATGATAGAATATTTGGCTTACTATATTACCTACTCCAATCCGACGGAGAGAGACAGTATGTTTAATAAGAAAAATCGTTTTTATACCGAAAATTATATCCATAACACTATATCTGTTTTCGAAATTACGGAAAATTCTATGTCTGGCAACGACGGTTCGATGCCTGTTATTTATTTCAAAGTCCCTTTTGAAATTCACTCGTTTGCCAAACGTATAGGCGAAGAGAAATTTATAAAAATATTGATGAAGTTTTATAAATATGTTCGCAAAAATAACAATATTGTTCGTTTTTCGGATTTTGAACGCATTGTTCTGAAAAATGGTGTAAAGCAACAAGATTGGTTGCAGTTTAAGAATTCAATTTAGACCAATATTCTAATAAAATAATATAACTTTTACACGGGGTTTATTGGGTGAATTATGAAAGCCTGTGTGGAGTTATGAGGTTGTGTTTTCTTGTGTTATTTTTAGTTGTTTTCATTATGCTTGTCTGCGTAGTATACGTCTAATACTGAAACTCTCTATGATTATCTTCTCGATAATGCGGGAATTCCGATACATATATCGGTATAACAGACAATTCAATGCTTTAATAGATACAAGTCGAATCGAACAGACAAATTTGTATATTCAAAAGGTTTTGGAACTTAAATAAAATTGTTTTTTTCAGAGAAATATTGTAATTTTGTCCTGTCAAGAATACCAATGTCAAGATGAAACTTTTCCCCCACTACACCCAACTTGATGCTATGGATTGCGGAGCTACTTGTCTTCGTATGGTAGCCAAGTATTACGGGAGAGATAATGCGATTAAAATCCGATTGTATATTTTATGTTTTTTTTGCAAAATATTTTACCATATGAATTTTTTATTATATCTTTGTATCAATTAATTAAGGGAGGCACAACAACATTAATAATAGTGGTTGGATGTGTTGAAAACGAATATCGCGATTGTAACGGTAATGAAGAACTTGATGAGGATGATAAGTTTGTTGGAACAGTGTCTTGTCCGGATGATTGTAATAAAGAATTATCACAAGATTTGTCCCGTAAAGTTAGAGGTTTTTAACTTCAAAACAATGTTTAAAGATTAAAGGCTATTGTTATCTAAAGATAAGGTAATAATAGCCCTTGTTAGATGTTTGTTATATGAAGAAAATATTATATGAAGAAAATACTTTTTTCTTGTTTACTTTGGTTAATGCTTATTGACGCTTTGGGGCAACAGAAAGAGTCTATTTGTCAACATTTTATTCAAAATATCCAAGATTCAATAGCTCTTGAGTTATGCCAAATATACGGGTTAGACCAAGGTATTAGGCAACGAAATATTGGCTGTGGACCCAAAGCTACTCTAATAGATTCTACTAATTTTATCAAAATAATTGATATTATAGATAAATATGGATTCCCAAGTAAAAATACGCTGGGTGAATATTTTAGAGGAGAGTGTGTACAAATGGCGGCAGTTGCAGTGATGTTACATAATCCTCATAAGATAGCAAAAGATAAAAAAATATTGAACCTTTTGGTAAGAGAATATAAAAAAGGTAATCTAATAGAACGTCTTTTATATTTTTTCATAGATAAATATTATTTTGTGAAAACTTTTGATACTACTAAAAAGGTATATTATGGACCATCTTCTTGGGGTAAACCTTGTATCGAAGATAGAGCTATCTCCGATTCGTTACGTAACGAGATAGGATTGCCTCCTCTGAAAGATGAGGATTTTAAGGATTGTGGCAAATGATATTAGTACTTACCACAGAAGCAGGAGATTTTTCTCATCTACGCTTTGTTGGTTGGACTAATTGCTATAATGTAATCCTTTGCATTTGATAATTGACTCTACTTTATAGTTAAAAAAACAAGATTTTTTGTATATTTCACAAAATTTATCATAACTTTGTAACACAAATAAGTTTTTTTACTTTTTAAAGCCGATTACAAGGTCAATTGCTATATCACTTATGATAAAATTGGAAAGTTTAAATGGTTTTGAGTAAAAGACAAAACAAGAAATGAAAGGGATTGTAGGTAGAGAAAACATTTTTGTAAGGTGTTCTAATGAAAAGTATGATAACGCTCATTCGGCTGATTATGAAGAAGGTTACTATCAATTAAAGGAAAAATTTTCTGTTTTTGACTTTGCACAGGCACAGAGCCAACTTGTACGAGCCCAATCCGAAGAAGCCAAAGCCAGATACGACTACCTATTCAAAATGAAGGTAATGGAGTTTTATCTGCGATAAGATTTAGTCGCTGCATCTTTTATCCTTAACCGTCTTGTAAGGTTGCCCTTACAGGGTGATTGGTTTCGGACTTAAAGTAATTTCGACAACAGGTAATTCATTATTAATTCGACTTCTTACATTCCTCAAAAATATTCATCTCCTCTTTATAAATAGG
The DNA here is from genome assembly GCA_041814825.1 of Bacteroidota bacterium. GTDB lineage: Bacteria > Bacteroidota > Bacteroidia > Bacteroidales > Paludibacteraceae > F0058. Next base: position 7,740 of record JBGXXV010000107.1, read on the forward strand.
GCTTTCGACCGACAAGAAGTTTAAAACACTGTGAAACACGTGATTTTGCGAAAGGTTTTCGAGAGGTTTTAGTTGCTTGTACCCATCGGATACCCACACAATAAACGGTATTTCGTACTGCTCCTTTGGGGCAAAGCTCATCGGTACACCGTGCATATAGAGGTTTTTCTCGCCGAGGCTCTCTCCGTGGTCTGAAACAAACATCATTGTGCTTCGATATTCGGGTAATGCTTTTAGTTCCTCTATTATTCGATGCAGGATATAATCGGTATAGACTATGGTATTGTCGTAGGCGTTAATAAGCTCTTCTGATGTACACTTGCTCAGCTCGACACTGCCACACACAGGAGAAAAAACTTCAAATTCGGGCGGATACTTTTTGTTATAGCTCGGACCGTGACTGGTGCTTGTGTGTAAAACGATGAGTATCTTGTTTTTGTCGCTCGATACGATTTCTTCTCTAAGTCCTTTTAGCAACATTTCGTCGTAGCCCATAAACTTGTCGCTTTGGCATAGATTGGCCAGATAGTCGTAGTTTTGGTATTTCGCCACATGTATGGGCGGCTCGCCCCAGTTGACCGAACGCCATACGACATCGACATTGTTGCGATACAGGTAGTTGGGCAGTATCTCGTAGAGCTTGCCCGTGTTTTCGTGTTCGAGAATACACTTTACCCCTGCCGTAGTGTATGTCGCACACGATGTAGCAGGGAAATGATACACATTGGGGGTTGCCGACAGTCGAGGGTTGGTATTCTTATTATAACCATAAAGAGAAAAGTTCATACTTCGAGCCGACTCGCCTATAACAAGTACTACCACAGCCTTTTCGTTGTCTTTTATAATGGCATCGGGCAACAATATCTCCTGTCTGTTATTCCGATACTTATGTATGTAATATAGCGGAATATTAACCGAATACGACCACGGCATAGCCAATCCGCCGAGTTGCTGCGAATACTTGTCTATCCATAACCAATTGCTTGCGTTGGCAAATATCATCACAACGATAAATAACAAAGCCATCGACGAACGCTTGATAAACTTACGCCACGTCTCTTTTATTATCTTTGCTTTGAATATATAAATGCTTGGTAATATACCCATTAACAATATGTATATCACTACCGAGAACGAAAAAAAACTGCTTGCCTCCGAGTAGTTGGTATTCATCACATTGCCAATCATACTCTCATCAACGATTATACCGTAATTGTTGATAAAATATAATGCAACGGAATTGAGTATGAAAAAGACAGAGAGCAATATTCTGCCCGCAATATGAGAGATGTAAAATATAAGATAATAGACAAAGGCATTAGCTACCAACATTATTACTACCAACCCGACTATTATTATCACACCGTTGAGGCTTTTGTAATCGACATTTTCGAAAACAAATCTGAAAAACGGAATATGAAACAGGGCGAATGTGAGAAAACTCATCACACTCACAAAAAGAGTCAGAGGTATTTCACCTTTTAATCTCTGAGATATACGTCTTAGTAATTGCATATAATGAAATAATTAAACTTATTAAAGATAGGTAAAACACAATAAGCTGTGTTTGTAATATTTTGTTTATCACCGCAATAGCAAAGCCTATGAAAGACAATAAAAAAATAGGCAATACCTTTCTGTTTTCTACCCAGCCGAACAACACCGGAAAACGACGGTTTACAAATATACCAAGCAACCCCGACAGATAGCCGAGAGTGCTGCCGATAATCACATCTAACGGATGATGAGCCCCCACTCCCACACGACTCGATGCAAGTAAAAGTCCTATCGACACAATGACAAAACACCATATAAGCCTATTCCTCCGCTCTTTGGGCATAAAGGCAAACATAACCACCGTAAGGGTTGTAAAGATTGTTATAGAGTGCCCCGAAGGACAACTCGCGTATCCGTGTATCTGTTCGCCGATGATAGTAAATGTATCGTGGTCGAAGACCGTAGCAGGGCGGGGTACTCCAAAAGTACCTTTGAGCAACCTCGATACTATACCCGATATAAGCGACGCAGGGAGCAACGCCCTCCACATCGACGGAGCATAGAGAATAAATATCGTAAGGAACGACATAAATATCATCGCATTACCCATTTGAGTAAGGTTGTCTTGCAGGGTCGGATATTGCGACAGCTTGGCATTGAGGGTAAAGAAAACATCGCTCTGTATATCGACATAAGCATTGGCGCTTAGAGCATTATGTGCCGAAAGAAAGCCGACAACAGCTAAAAGTATCGCCACGGGCAATACAAAAAGCGTTGGGCGTAACTTTGTAAAATTGTCTGTAACATATTGATTCATACTGATTAATCCTAATATTAGATACAATAATATAATTAGCAATAATAAAATAAATTATTATTTGTTACTGCAAATAGTAAGAGGGAAATAAAATTTTGCTAAAAAATCAATTGCAAAGTTAGTCAAAAACTATTAAATAAAAATAGATTTGTACTTTTGTCGGTGTTGCTACATATAGGCGTTGTAGTTTTTTCAAGGATTATGGCTAATGGACAAATGCCGTTTTGAACCGGATATAATCATAGAAGATATATTTATGGAGACAAACCAAACAAACCCTTGCTTGCTACGGGAAAAATATTTTGAAAGCAATCTTTTTTATTGCTGTCCGCTAAAAGTTTTTTTTTTTAATTTAGGGTGATAGCTTTTGAATTTCAGTTTTTTGTTTATAAAATTTCATTGTTGTCCGATATATCAATGATACCAAAGCTCCAATCTCGTTTTTTTCTGGTTTAGGTTGGGGCTATCCGCCCCAAACCCCGACTAACTTTTTTTCTTGTAAAGAATAAAAAGTTAGTAAAAAAAGAATTGCGGCACGCTTTCGGCTCGACCCACATCGGACTTGTGAGCTAAACGATATATATTCATTCGCCTGTATTGTTATCC
>JBGXXV010000108.1:0-29149 GCA_041814825.1 Bacteroidota bacterium
ACTATTCTGTTAAACCAATCCATTACTACCTTTTGTTGTAGTTCTATATCAAACGAAGAGTTGTCTAATAATTTGGCATCTTTGGCTCTTAACAGAGGACTTTCTTGACGATGCGTGTCGCGATAATCACGTTCTAAAATATTATCTAATACAGATTGATAATCAACCTTTTCGCCCTTCGACAATAGTTCGTTATAACGGCGTTTGGCTCTGACTTCCGCATCGGCATTGACAAATATTTTTAGTTCGGCTTTTGGAAATACTACCGTACCTATATCGCGACCGTCCATCACTATCCCTTTTTGTTCGCCCATCTGTTGTTGTTGTCGTACCATCTCTTGCCTTATAAAACCTATGGTACTTACTTTACTTGCTGCATTACCTACTTCGAGCGAACGAATTTTTCGTTCTATATCTACTCCGTTTAAGAATGTATGCTGCTCTCCGTCAATATTTTGGAAACTTATCTTTATGTTTGCTACCTCTTTTCGCAGCTTCTCTTCGTCAATGTGAGTTTCGGTAATAATACCTTTGCTAAGACCGAAATAGCCCACAGCACGATACATAGCTCCCGTATCAACATAAATATAACCCGTATCTTTTGCTAATTGTTTGGCTATGGTACTTTTGCCACAGGACGAAAAACCATCTATTGCTACAACTATTTTTTTAGACATATCATATATAGTTTTATATCAATTATTTTTAGTTTATTTTATGCCAAATCCTTTTAGGTCTGTAGAAATGGTAAAATGATATGTGGGGTTGCCACTTTGGAATTGGGCAAAAGCAAAGGCGACCCTAAAATCTTTTACTTTAATCCCTGTACCGAACGAAAAACCCGCAATAGAACGAAATGTTGGAATACTCATCTCCGCTCTGCGTCTGTAATTGAATGCTGCCGACAGATAAAAATTTTTGCTTGGTACTATTTCTACTCCCAAAATAGTGTGTCTGAACAACATATCATACCATTTTATATCATATTCCTGTTTGTATTCTTTGTTGGCTGTGGCTGTTCGCTCATATCCGAGGTTGAACCGTTGTAGGTTATGTAGAGTGAAAGAAAATCTCAAAGGAGCTTGTTTAAGTTTTTTGGATATGCCAAATAGGATGTTTACGGGTAATGGTTCGCGGTGATTGTCGCCGTTTATAGAGTAATATCCGTTAAACTGAAATCCCATATTTTTGACTGTCAATCCCATATCAAACAGGTTCTCTTCATCGTGGTAATTAGCTCCAAAGTCGATAGCCATACCCGCAGAGGAGTATCGCTCGTATGCAGAGTATATGACTTTTGCCGTAGCTCCTACCGAAAAGTATTTGCCAAATTGTCGTGAGTATAAAACGTTCAATACCATATCTTTGGCAGTAAAATCACCTTGGTAAATATCAAGTTCGTTATACTCCCGAAATTTGCCAAAATCTATATAATTGATTGCTAATGCAAAGTTGTTTTCGCCCAGGCTTCTACCATATCCCACAGAGCCGAAGTTGATACCTGCCAAATATCTGGCATAGTTCAAAGTGAGCATATTGTGGCTTTCGTCTGATAGTAAAGCCGGATTATTCAATGCAAGGTTTAGGTCTCCGTCAAAAAGCGATACGTTGGTTCCTCCCAAACCGACAGAACGGGTATCCATAGGCAAGTCAAGTACCTGATATACTCCTTTGCCTGCCTGCGACCAACAGACTACACTTAAAGAGGTCGTTACTAATAATATAATTAATTTCTTCAATTTATTGTATTGTTTTATATTTTTTTATTAATGCTTGAAGTGTCTCATTCCCGACATCAACATTGCTATGCCTTTTTCGTCAGCCTTTCGGACAGAGTCTTCGTCTCTTAGACTTCCTCCGGGTTGTACTATGGCTGTAACACCCATTGTTGCTGCCAACTCCACACAGTCGTCGAAAGGGAAAAATGCATCGGAAGCCAATACTAAATTTTGTGTTTTGCCGTTTTTGTGTGCTTGCTTCAAAGCTATCTCGGCTGCCCCGATTCTGTTAGTCTGCCCTGCTCCTATACCAAGTGTAATACCGTTTTTTACTACACAAATGGCGTTGCTCTTGATATGTTTTACTATTCTGAGACCGAAATCGAGGTCTTTTAGTTCGTCGGCAGTCGGCTTCTTTTGAGTAACAGTCATATTGTCCGTTACTTCAAGTGTTTTTGTGTCGGCGTCCTGCACAAGCAGACCTCCTGTAACCGATACCATAGTTTTTTGAGTGTCGTTGGTCGGCGACATATCCACTTCGAGTAGTCGTAGGTTTTTTTTGTTACAAAGTATCTCTAATGCTTCGGGCGAAAATTTTGGAGCAATTATTATTTCCAAAAAAATATCTTTCATCAAAGAAGCAGCTTCTGCCGTAATCTCGCGGTTGGTTGCCACTATTCCTCCGAATATGCTTATTGGGTCGGCATTATAAGTTTTTTGCCAACAATCTACAATATTATTGCCGATAGCTGCGCCGCACGGGTTCATATGCTTTACTGCCACACAGAACGGCTCGGTAAATTCGCGTACTATGTTAAGGGCAGCATTGGCATCTTGTATGTTGTTGTAGCTTAGTTCTTTGCCGTTTAGTTGATTGGCAAAAGCTATGGAGTAAGGCACCGGTGTCGATTGTTTGTAAAATTTTGCCGATTGATGAGGATTTTCTCCGTAACGCAAAGGCTGAAGCAGGTCATATTGAAGGAAAAGCGTTTCGTTTAATTCTGCTTTTTGTCGCATATATGTCGCTATTATGGTATCATACATGGCTGTATGAGTGTATGCTTCGGCACTAAGTTTAAGTCTTGTCTTCGGAGTTGTATTGCCGGTATGTTTTATTTCGTCTATTATTGTCGAATAATATTCGGGATTACATACAACGGTTACGTCTTGCCAATTTTTTGCAGCGGAACGCAACATAGAAGGACCGCCTATATCTATATTTTCTATTGCCTCTTCCATTGTAACGCCTTCTTTACTTATTGTTTGCGAGAAAGGATACAGATTTACACATACCAAATCAATAAACTCTATTTGGTTTTCTTTTAGGGCTTCCAAATGGCTTGGATTGTGCCTCTGGGCAAGTAGTCCGCCATGAACTTTGGGGTGAAGTGTCTTTACCCTACCATCGCATATTTCGGGAAATCCGGTTATTTGACTTATGTTGATGGTTCCTATTCCGGAGTCTTCCAAAAGTTTCATTGTGCCACCTGTGGCAACAATCTCCCAACCATAAGATTTTAGTTGTCGGGCAAAATCTACAACCCCCGTTTTATCACTAACGCTAAATAATGCTCGCATCTGCAAATATAGATATTGTGTGTTTGTATTATATTAATTTTTAGCATACAAATATATATAAATTTTTTTTAATAATAGGTCAAATATGCAATTTTGCCGTTAATAAATTGTAAAGCGAACCATTTTATTCCGAAGCAAATAAAGAAAAAAGCCTCAAAATGTTTGACTGCATTGTTGAGACTTTTTCTTATGAATGGCTTAATCTATTGCTTACTGTTTAGTAATAGTTTCCGGTTTTTCGATGTTAATCAACTCTACTTCAAATATTAGAGTAGAAAAAGGTTTGATGGCTTCGCCGGCTTGTTGGTTGCCATATCCCAATTGTTGTGGGATATAAAATCTGTATTTAGCCCCAACAGGCATCAATTGCAAACCTTCTTTCCAGCCTTGTATTACTTGTCCCAGATTGAATGTTACCGGTTCGCCGCGCTCTATGGAAGAGTCGAATACTGTACCGTCTATCAAAGAACCTTTGTAGTGTACCTTTATCATATCGGTAACCATAGGTTTTGCTCCTTTGCCCTCTTTGATTACTTCGTACAACAAACCGCTTCCGGTAGATTTTATGTTTTTGTTTTCGGCTGTTTTGGTCAAAAACTCCTCGTTCTCTTTCTTCCACGCACCGAATAGTTTTTCGTTTTGTTCGTCTCTACGTTTTTCAGAGATAGTTCTTAGATAGTTTCTTGCTGCATCCGGCGTAAAGATAGTTGTATCGCCCAATGCTCCGGCGTTGATACCGGCAAGCACGATGTCCGATTTTAGAGTTAGAGTAGAGTCGTTCAAGATACCTGTTTTACTAAACATTTGGTATCCGGCAGCAGCCATTGAGAAACCGAGATTCTCGAATCTTTCGGTAGATTTTTCCATAGCTCTGCCTTTGTGGAAGTTTTTGATAAAAGCAGCTCTGTTGCTATCGTTCAGGTTATGCTTGTAACCTGAACCCTGCATAACTCCGTATGCGATATTTATAGAGTCGATTATCTCTTTTGTGAGTTGCAAAGGCACACTGTCTCTGCGTTGTTGGTAAATTTTGAAGAAATACTGATTGGCTTGTAGTCTGTCAAAGCCATGGACAGTATCTTTACCATTCAACATTTCATCGACGGTCTTGTAAATCAAATCTTTGTTTACGGTCATGGCGCTGTCTCCAAACAAAAAGCCTTGTCTAAGACCGTTATTAAGCTGAATACCTGCCGTGATTGCATCGCTTTTGCTTATCTCTTCTTCCGAAAGGCTTTTAAAACCTTTTGCAAAACCTGTAAGCATTGCTTCAATGTTTGCTTTGGTGGTATCTTCGGGAGCAAACATACTGATAAATGCTGCTCCGTTGGCTACTCCGAAAGCGTAGTTGATAGAATCTAATTGATCTTTTAAGTTTGCAGTTGTCTGCAATTTTTTGTTACATGCGGAAAAAGTCAATAAAAGAACCGCTGTACTGAAAAGAATTACTCGTTTCATTTGTTGTGTGATTAAAATTTATTATAAAATAATATGTTAATTATTTGATTATATCCAATAATTCTACTTCGAATATAAGTGCCGAATTGGGTTTTATCATAGCCCCTGCCCCTTGTTGTCCGTAAGCAAGCTCCGATGGTATATACAACTTGTACTTAGAGCCTACCGGCATAAGTTGAAGAGCCTCTACCCAACCTTTTATCACCTGATTTACTCCGAATTCGGCAGGGATACCGCGCTTTACCGATGAGTCGAATACGGTACCGTCTATTAATGTGCCGTGATAGTGAACTTTCACCATATCCGAGATTGTAGGTTTGGCACCTGTACCCTCTTTTACCACTTCGTACTGCAAACCGCTTGCGGTTGTTGTTACCTCAGGGCGTTTTGCATTTTCTTTCAGAAAATCCTCCCCCTCTTTTTTGGTAGCACTCATCTTTTGATTTTCTTCTTCTTGTATTTTTGAAAAAAAATCGTTGAGTACCTGTTGGCACTCTGCGAAGTCAATTTCGGGTTTGATACCTGTCATTATAGTCTCCAATCCTTTTGAAAAGGATTGAAAATCCGCTACTTTAAGATTTGTTTGAACTATTTGTTGTCCAAAACTTATTCCCAATGCGTAACTTAATTTATCCATTTTATTTTGCGTCTATATTTTCGTATTTAAAATAACTTACAAAGATAATATTTTTATTTTTTATTTTAACAAACAACTTTTTTCGACACCAAGAAACTCGTTTTTTTTTTAAGTTTCCGAAATATCTATGTATATCAGATATTTGTGGCGAAATATCTTGCTCTTAACTTTATTTAACTGTAAAAGATATACGACTCCGGGCATTTTGACTACTTTTGTACATTATTTAAAGTAAAACAAAAGGCAAAAAAATGGAATTAAGAACACAAATTTTGGACAAAGCCAAACAAATGTTTTGGGACTATGGTCTGAAACGTGTCAGTATCGACGATATTTGTAGCGAACTACGAATATCGAAAAAGACCTTTTACACGGTTTTCAAGACAAAAAACCAGTTGATAGAGGAGATACTCGAAATAATCCGTAAAGACAAAAGCCTAAAATTGGAAATCGAAAACAACGACAATATTATCGAATACCTTGTGATTAAAAGCAGAGGAATCCGTAATCGTGCCAAAGACGACGAAAAGCACGCACAGATGTATTTCGACCTGAAAAAATATTATCCCTCGCTATTCGAAGAACATTTCAGCCTGATGAAATACAATACTGGCGAAACCATCGACCAACTGCTACAAGTAGGCATCAATCAGGGATTGTTTCGTCCCGACTTCGATTTTCCATTGGTCAAAGAGCTTTTAAACATTATCTCATTTAATCTTGCCGAATACGGACAGGCAAACGGAATACCATTGTCGAGATTTGTAGAGTTTTCGATTGACGTTATTTGTCGCATAGTATGCAACGATAAAGGACTCGACTACTACAAATCGCTTGTCGGAGAAAACAGATAACCGAAATAAATAATCATTTACAAATAAAATTAATCAAAATAGATAGTATGAATAAAATCAAAGTATTGATGTTGGGCTTTTTTGCCTTTGGCATTTTGTCGGGGCAGGCACAAAACAGCTTGTCGCTCTCGTTGCAACAAGCCAAGGATACAGCCATAGCCTACAACAGACAGTTGCAAAATGCGTCTTACGACCTCAAAATTGCTCAGGCACAGCGTTGGCAGACAATTGCAAGTATGCTGCCACAGGTAACGGCAGGGTACGACTACCAAAATATGATGGGATTTAAGATGGAGATGCGTATCCCCGGCAGAAACCCGGTAACGGGCGAAGAGACTACCACCGTAATAGAGAGGGCAAGCCCACCAAATGCCACTTTTAGCGTGTCGGCGGGGGTACAGCTTAGCGGACAGCAGATAGTGGGAGTAATGATAAACAATATTGCCGTCGAAATGGCAAATATCACCAAAAAGCAGACCGAACAAGAGGTATTGTCGTCGGTAACACAACTCTATACGTCGGCGGTGGCAAACGAAAAAATCGTTTTGCTATTGGAAGAGAGCCTAAAAAATATAAAATCCATACATACGAGTACGGTCGAGGCGGTTAAAATCGGCGTATCGGAGCAGACCGATGCCGATAAGCTATTGGTACAGGTAATGAAACTCGAAAGCAGTCTCAACTCGGCACGTCAGGGATTGGAGTTGGTCTATAACTCGATGAAGGTACAACTTGGTCTCGATGCCGACACCGAGCTGATACTCACCGACGATATCGATAAACTCACCAACGCCGAGGAGATGCTAAAACTGACACAAGCGGAGTTTAATATTGCCGATAACTACAACTATCAGATATTGAGTAAAAACTTGGAGCTGTCCAAGACACAGATAAAACTTGCGGCGATGAGCTATACCCCGTCGCTTACGCTCGGATATAGGTATTCCGATATCAAGTATTTCGACGGCGAACCGATGATGAATATGAATCCGCCCAATGTTTTTACAATCGGGGTAACAGTACCTCTCTTTACATCGGGTAGAACATTTGCTTCAATCAAAGAGAAAAAATACAGCTATCTGAAACTTCGCAATACATTTGAAGATACACAAAATCAGTTGCAAATACAGAACAAACAGTTGAGATACAACCTAAATTCGGCATACGAAAATTATACCATTCAGAAGACCAATATCGATGTAACGAGCCGTGTATTCGACAATATTACCGAAAAATTTCGTTACGGACGAGCCTCGTCGCTCGAAGTAACTCAGGCAAGCAGCGATTTTATTGCAGCACAAAACTCTTACATTCAGGCTATTATTTCGATGACAAATGCTCAAATAGAACTTAAAAATCTTTTAAACAAATAAAAATCGAGTGTTGCTCGATAGCTACTCCGACAACGGATTGATGGCGGTTATCGGCAACCTCTTAATATCAAAACCTTAAAATTAAATATATTATTATATGAAAAAATCACTTTTAATAGTAATGGTCGTAGCTTTGGCTCTCGTCGGTTGCGGCTCGAACAGACAACAAAAAACAGAAGGCGACAGGGTTGAAAACGTCGAAGTAATGAAACTTACCACACGTACCATCGAACGTAACGTGCAGTATTCCACTACTCTCGAAGGGTACGAACAGATGAATATTACTCCTTCGGTGCAAGGTAATATCGAAAAAATATATGTAGAACCCGGCTCAAACGTATCGGCAGGGCAACTCCTCGTAACGCTCGACCAAACACAGTTGAACGCCTCCAAACTCCAATTTAACAACCTCGCCGTGGAGCTTGCTCGCTCGGAGGCTCTGCTCAAATCGGGCAATGTAGCTCAAAGCGTGTACGACCAACTGAAAGCTCAATACGATGTGGCAGAAGAGAATCTCGCTTTCTTGCAAAAGAATACCTTTGTAAAAGCTCCGTTTGCGGGGGTGATTACCTCCAAAAATTATGAGAATGGCGAAATGTATTCTCCGTCGAAACCGATATTGCAGTTGGCACAAATTTCGCGACTGAAAGCATACATCAATATTCCCGAAAGCTATTTCCCTCAAATAAAAGCCAATATGCCACTCGACATAATTTCGGACATCTATCCCGACAAGGTATTTAAAGGGAAGATAGAGATAGTATATCCCACCATCGACCCCACCACACACACATTCACCGTCAAACTCGACATACCGAACTCCGCACGCTTGCTCCGTCCCGGTATGTTTGCCCACACAACGCTCTCGCTCGGCAAGGCAGAGGCTATTGTGGTGCCGTATCAGGCGGTGCTCAAACAACAAGGGTCGAACGAACGATATGTCTTCGTAAAACGAGGCGATACGGCATACCGCATCGGTGTTATGCTCGGACAGCGTTTCGACGATATGACAGAGATAATATCGACGGAGCTTAAAAACGACGACGAATTGGTAACGGTAGGACAGGCTCGTCTTGTGGACGGTATCAAAGTGAAAATAGCCGACAACCGTAGCGACGCAACGACGGTCGGCGATAGTGTAAAAACCAATTAATCCGCAAAAACAGTATGGCTATATACAAAACAGCAATTAATAAGCCGATTACCACTGCTCTCGTATTTGTGGCGGTGGTAGTGTTCGGGGTGTTTTCGTACTCGAATCTGCCTATCGACCAGTTCCCAAAGATGGACTTGCCGGCAGTGTCGATTATGACCACATATCCGGGAGCAAACGGTTCGGAGATCGAGACAAATATTACCAAAGTACTCGAAAATTCGTTGAATTCGGTCGATGGACTCAAAGAGATTACATCACAGTCGAAAGACAATATGTCGATAGTATCGCTCGAACTCAATTGGGGCCAAAACCTCGATGAGGCACTAAACGACGTGCGTTCGGCTATCGATATGGTATATAACAATCTGCCCGATGGTAGCAGTCGTCCGATGATATTCAAGTTCTCTACCGCAAGTATGCCCATAATGGGTTTTGCCATAACAGCCAAAGAGAGCTATCAGGGTTTGGAAAAGATATTGGAAGACAATGTCGTTACCGTGCTGAACCGTATCGACGGAATGGGTAACATATCGCTTTCGGGTACTCCCGAAAGGTACATATACATCGACTTAGACCAGAGCAAACTCGATGCTTATCAGTTGTCGGTAGAGCAGGTGGGGCAGGCTATCAGCGCAAATAACCTCAACCTCGCATCGGGTTCGGTAAAGATGGGCAAAGAACAGTATCAGCTGCGTGTCCAGAGCGAGTATGTCGAAAGTTCGGAGATAAACGATATTGTTGTTGCCAACCGTATAGGCAAAAATATCTTCGTCCGCGACTTGGCAACCGTCCGCGACACCATACGCGATGTTACCCTCGACGAGCGGGTAAACGGCGAAACAGGTGTGCGTATGATTATAATGAAACAGACCGGTGCCAATACGGTGGCTATCGCAAAAGATGTACATAAGATGATGGCTCAAATCATACCAACTCTTCCGCCCGACATACAGATACGCGAAATATTCGACAGCTCTTCGACGATAGAAAACTCCATCGACGGATTGTCGGAAGCGGTACTTTTGGCATTTGTATTCGTTATACTTGTGATAATGTTTTTCCTTGGACGGTGGCGTGCCACACTCATCATTATTTTATCCATACCCATATCGCTAATTTCGGCGTTCATATATCTGTTTGTGGTCGATAGTTCCATAAATATAATATCGCTTTCGTCGCTTACCGTTGCCGTTGGTATTGTGGTAGATGATGCCATTGTGGTACTCGAAAATATTATGCGTCATATAGAGAAGGGGTCGCGTCCCCGCGAGGCATCGATGTACGCCACCAACGAGGTATGGGTGTCGGTAATAGCTTCAACGTTGGTAATAGTTGCCGTATTTTTACCGCTTACCATGCTCGACGGACAGGCAGGCATTATGTTCAAAGAGATGGGATGGATAGTATCAATAGCCATTACGGTGTCGGCTCTTGTGGCTATTGCCCTTACTCCTATGCTATCGTCATTATTATTGAAAAGCAAAAAAGTAATCATCAACGAACGTGGCGAACTCGAAGAGATTTCGGCAAATGCCAACTGGTACGAAAACAGTGTGATGAAGTGGCTTGCCGCACTCGACCGCCGATATTCGGCTTTGTTGCGTTGGGTGTTGAATCACAAAAAAATAACTGTGGTAAGTGCTATTTTGATAGTGATATTCAGCTTTGCTCCTCTGTTTATGGGTAAAATAGGATTCAACTTTATGGCACAGCAGGACACGGGGCAGATACGTATGACCATCGAGTTACAGAGAGGCACCCGCGTTGAAGAGAGTATGAAAGTAGCACGACAGATAGAGGCTGATATTGCTACAATTGCCCCGGAGATAGAGCTTATTTCGACCTCGACCGGTTCGTACGACGACGCAGGTTTTATGGCACTATTTTCGCAGTCGTCGAACAACCTTATTTCGATGACCATAAAATTGCCCGAAAAAAGCAAACGCGACAGGTCGGTCTTCGAGATAGCCGAACTCTTTCGCAACTACCTCAGCGAGCGACCCGATGTTATAACATCAAACGTATCGACAAACTCGCAAATAGGCGGTGGAAGCGACAATAACGTGGATATAGAGATATATGGGTACGACTTTGAGGCTACCAACAGAGTAACCGAAGAGGTACGGCAGAAGATGAAAGATGTCAAAGGAGCAAGAGACATAACCGTATCGCGAGACGAAGACCGTGCCGAACTCCAAATAGATTTCGACAAAGAGAAACTCGCAATCAACGGACTTACTTCGGCACAGGTATCGGCAGCCATACGCAACCGCATCAACGGATATCAGGCAGGCTACCTCAAAGAGGACGGCGACGAGTATAACATCGTGGTAAGATTGCAGGAGGAGTTTCGCAACTCGATAACCGATATCGAAGAAATAACGCTTGTCACTCCTGCCGGTAAATTCATCAAGGTAAAGGAACTGGCTAAGGTCAGAGAGTTTTGGGCTCCGCCGACAATCGAACACAAACGCCGTCAGCGTGTCGTTACGGTAAGCATAACGCCGGAGGGGACTTCGCTACTCGAATTGGCAAACGCCGCACAAGAGGTAGTGGCATCGCTCGACCTGCCTCAGGGAGTGGTAATAAATATCGGCGGAAGCTACGAAGACCAGATGGAGATGGCCGGCGATATGGGTACTCTGATGTTGCTTATCGTGCTACTTGTATATATCGTTATGGCGTCGCAGTTCGAAAGCTTCTCCAAGCCGTTCCTTATATTGCTCGGCTCTATTCCGTTTGCTTTTGCGGGAGCGTTCCTTGCGCTGTTTATAACAGGTCAGGAACTCGAAATGGTGGGTATGCTCGGACTGATACTGCTTATTGGTATTGTGGTAAAAAACGGTATCGTGCTTGTCGATTTTATCAACCTTATGCGAGACAGAGGTTACGAACTCAACGAAGCGATAGCTCTTTCGGGCGAAAGCCGTCTACGTCCCATACTTATGACTGCCATCACGGCTATACTCGGTATGTTGCCTATGGCACTGTCCACCGCCGAAGGGTCGGAAATGTGGATACCACTCGGAATAGTGGTTATAGGCGGACTCACTTTTGCCACTATTGTTACTTTGATAATAGTGCCGGTACTCTATGCTCTTATGTCGCGACACGGCGAACGCAACAAAGTAGCCAAACAGCGAAAAGAGTTTTTGTTTATGCAGATAAAAAACGATGATTGAAAAAGTCGTTTGGTTGCCAATATTAATTTTATAAAATAGTAGAATAGTAATGAAATCGGTATTTATAGTTTTCAATCAATCGAATATGGAGAGAGTGGAGTATATGCTCGACGAACTTGACATAAGCGGGTTTACGCTCTTCGAGCAGGTACAGGGCAGAGGCACAAACGGTGGCGAACCGCGTCGCGGGACACATACGTGGCCCGAGATGAACTCCGCAGTTATGTGTATCGTCCCCGACGAGAAGGTCGATGAGCTACTGAGTGTTACCCAGAAACTCGACAAACGCAATCCCGAAGTAGGTGTTCGTGCTTTTGTGTGGAATATCGAAAAGACGGTGTAAGCGGTTTTTTGAACAATAGTTAAAGGACTAATTTGAATTTTTCATTTGGAGGGTAAGGGCAACAACCAAAAATGTTGCTCTTACTTTTTTTATTTTATCATTGTTGTTCGATAAACGCTTATATTTTCTTGATAACCAATTCTATAAATAAAATATGACAAACTCCTTATTAAAAACTATTGCCGTCCGATAAAAAAATCTACATTGGTTTGTATATTAAAGTATTACAATAAAAAAGGTTGTTTTTTTCTAACAACCTTTTCGTGAATATGTTTATTTATTACCCGATTATCCTACACTGCCTTCCAAAGATATGGAGAGTAGTTTTTGTGCTTCAACGGCAAATTCCATAGGCAATTTATTCAATACTTCCTTGGCATACCCATTTACAATCAAAGCTACAGCGTCTTCGGTGGGTATTCCTCGCTGATTGCAATAAAAGAGTTGGTCTTCGTTTATCTTTGATGTAGTGGCTTCGTGTTCGATTACTGCCGAAGGGTTTTTGGAGTTCATATACGGGAATGTGTGAGCCCCACATTCGTTGCCCAAAAGCAACGAGTCGCATTGCGAAAAGTTTCGGACATTGCCCGTACCTTCGGCTATATGTACAAGTCCACGATACGAATTTTGGCTTTTGCCTGCCGAAATACCTTTTGATACAATCCTACTTTTGGTATTTTTGCCTAAATGTATCATTTTGGTGCCGGTATCGGCTTGCTGATAGTTGTTTGTGACGGCAATAGAGTAGAATTCGCCTATCGAATTATCTCCTTTTAGGATACAGCTCGGATACTTCCAAGTAATGGCAGAGCCTGTTTCGACCTGTGTCCAACTTATTTTGGAGTTGTCGCCTTTGCATAAGGCACGTTTGGTAACGAAGTTGTATATCCCGCCTTTGCCCGTTTTATCGCCCGGATACCAATTCTGCACGGTAGAGTATTTTACCTCGGCATTGTCGTAAGCGACTATTTCTACTATTGCCGCGTGCAGTTGATTTTCGTCTCTTATGGGAGCGGTACATCCTTCGAGATAGCTTACATAAGAGTCTTCGTCTGCTACTATCAGAGTTCGCTCAAACTGACCTGTATTGATGGCATTTATACGAAAATATGTAGAAAGCTCCATAGGACACCTCACTCCTCTTGG
The DNA here is from genome assembly GCA_041814825.1 of Bacteroidota bacterium. Classification (GTDB taxonomy): domain Bacteria; phylum Bacteroidota; class Bacteroidia; order Bacteroidales; family Paludibacteraceae; genus F0058. Next base: position 13,446 of record JBGXXV010000108.1, read on the forward strand.
GATATATACAAAAGAGCCGTCGGAGAAGACTGCCGAATTGAGTGATGCAAAGTAATTGTCGGAATAAGGCACCACGCTGCCGAGATATTTTTTTACCAAATCGGGATAATTTTCGACAGCCTCAGATATCGAACAGAATATTATACCTTTTTCGGCGAGTGTCTCTTTGTATGTGGTCTTTACCGAAACACTATCCATAACCGCATCTACCGCCATTCCCGTGAGCATTTTCTGCTCGTGGAGCGGTACCCCGAGTTTGTCAAAGGTTTTGAGCAACTCTTCGTCAATCTCATCGAGCGATTTGGCCATTTTTTTACGCGGGTCGGCATAGTAAGATATAGCTTGATAATCTATCTCCGGTATATTAAGTTTTGCCCAAGTAGGCATTGTAGATTTTTTCCAATGAGCAAATGCTTTCAGACGATAGTCCAAAAGCCACTGTGGTTCGTTTTTCTTTTTCGATATCAAACGTACTACATCTTCGTTAAGACCGGTCGGTATCACTTCTGTCTCTACATCTGTCGAAAAACCGTATTTATATTCGTTCGGAGTAAAATCCTCTATTGTTTGTTTTGCCATAATATATTTTTTACCTAATTATGATTTAATATTTTAAACTAAATATTTTTGTTAGTAATCTCGACAAAATTACTATTTTTTTCTAATTTTGTATCGGTTTTTAAATTTATTATCCGTAAAGATGCAGATACTTCAATCCTTAAACCGCTCTTGGCTGACAACCTTGACTATCAACATATTTTTAGTTGCACTTTGGTGGATTCCTTATTTGTTGAATTACAGGCATATACCCGAAGCGACTATCTCCGTTTTCAATATAGATTCAATAATTGTATTGACCCCGCCTATTGCCATATTGTTGCAGTTTATTACATCAATACTTATGTTTATATGGGTCTCACGATTTTTATTTTCCAAATATATCAATATTGTTACCTACTTGCAGTTTAGTATGATGATGCTATTATATACGACTTGGGATTCGGCACAAATTTTTGGTAATCATATTATTAGCTCTGCTTTATTGATGGTTGCTCTTTTGGAAATTATAAAAATAGACTTCTCTCAAAACAATATCAAAGAGATATTCAATACATTTACAGCACTTGTTATTGCTTCTATTTTTCAGATAGATTTTCTCTTTTTCATACCTTTGTTTATACTTGGGGTATTTATTTTAGACGGCTTTAAGCGAAAGTCTGTTTTGACAATAATATTTGTTTTGTTCGTTGGCGTTGCCTCTATTATAGGATATGCCTATGTTTTTGATATTATTGATGATGTAGTGAATTATTATAGGCAGATTTTGAATTTGGAGATAGCAACCTATTCGTTATCTTTTGTTTTGGATAATATTGCATTCTTTATTACAATAATATTTTCGGCTATTTCATTATTTTTTTATTTTCAAAATCAATCCAATTTTAGATTTAATACAAAAAGAACAATGGCTTTTCTGATTATGATATGGATTTGTCTAACGCTTTATATGATGATGTTTGTGATAGCAAACAACGGATTATCATTGTTTTATATTGTTCTAAGTTCATTGTTTTTATCACTGTGCTTTATAGATTATCGCACAAAACACAAGAATATAATCTTTATAATTCTTCTCATTTTTTTGTGTCTGAACTATATTTTACGCCTTTCGACGGATATGGGTATAGACATCAAAACTTATACGAATAGCTTACTGACGGTATTATAGGGAATAGCGATAACTGTTTGAGTTTCTTGCTTTTGCTATTATAGTTTTCTTCGGTGTAAAGAATAAACGGATTTTGATTATTATACACGTTATAGATGCTTATATTCCAAGTGCTTATGCCTCCAAGTTTTGTCTTTTTGTTGAAGTTTATTCCTAAATCAAGCCTATGGAATGAGGGCATACGGTAGTTGTTTCTCGAAGAGATATAAGGCAACCGTTCGCTATTATAATTGCCTCTGACCAATCCGCTGTAAGAGTGGAGAGCCAATGTAGTAGCGTTGCCTGTTGCAAATAGCCAAGACCCGGCCAAATCTATGCGGTCGCTTATCTTATATGCAGCAGTTATTTTGAGGTCGTGTCGTCTATCGAACTTGGCGGGGAACGGTTTGCCGAAATTTATCTCTTGTCCGTATCTATCGAACTGTCTCATAGATTTAGCCCAAGTATATCCAACCCAACCGGTAAACTTGCCTACGTTTTTTTGTACCATAAACTCTACTCCGTAAGCCCAGCCTTTGCCCATATTTACTTTTTCTTGCCAATCTTTGGATATTCCGAAAAAACTTGCTCCGTCTTTGTATTCGACTATATTATTCATGGTCTTGTAATACCCCTCTATCGAGAAGTCCACTTGCTTTTTGAGGTTGTAGAAAACGCCGAGAGCCACTTGATGGGTGTTTATGGGAGCTATTTTTTCGGTCGAAGGCACCCACAGGTCTGTCGGCATATTCATAGTTGAGTTTGCAAGCAGATGAATGTATTGACTCATATACGAATAGCCCGCTTTCAGCGAGAGGTCATCGGTAATAAGCAGTCTTGCACTAAGTCTGGGTTGAAGCGAGTGATAGTACTTATTAGACAATGCAAAAGCCGAATATCTAATACCTGCATTGACTTTCAAATAATTGGTGATGGTGGTATTATCCTCAACATAAGCCGATATTTCGTTGGTTATAATAGGTTTGTTGCTAAACACCATATCGTTTTCGGGAGTATCCGAACTTTTGGCGGTTATTACCTCCGGACTGAATTTGTGTATGATGTACATTGTCCCAAACTTAACACTATTGCGAGGGTTGAGGCTATAATCGAAGTCTGCTTTGAGAATACCGTCCGTTATCCCCGAATTGTAAGATGCGGAGGCTATGTTTGTTTCATCTTTTGCTTCGAAACGCATAGAAAATCGGTAACGAGAGAATGCTCCCGTAATATTCATAAAGAGCTTGTTGTTTAGGACGTGATTCCAACGCAACGAGGTAATCATATTGCCCCATTTCATAGTCATATTGGTTTTAAAGCTGCTTTCTTTCAGCAATGTGTATATGCCGTCGTCGCCCATATAAAAGCTAAGATAAAGACGGTCTTTGTCGGAGAATTTATGATTTATTTTTGCATTCAGATCGTAGAAGTAATATCCACCGAGCGACTGTCCGTTTGTTGCCGACTTTACCAATGGTGCGGTAAGCAAATCGAAATATGTACGACGTCCCGAAATCGAGAAGGTGGTTTTGTCTTTTATTATAGGTCCTTCCAGATTGAGTTTGGAGGCAATAAGTCCCAAAGAGAAGTTGCCGTGATATTTGTATGCGTCGCCGTCTTTGGTGCGTATGTCGATGACAGATGAGAGCCTTTCGCCATATCGGGCAGGGAAACTGCCTTTGTACAATACCACATTTTTGATAGCATCTGCATTGAAGATAGAGAAAAAACCCATAGCGTGATTTACGTTATACACGGGTATTTCGTCGAGGAGTATAAGATTTTCGTCAGGACCTCCTCCACGCACATAAAATCCGGCTGTGCCTTCGGTGCCTCCCTGTACTCCGGGCAATAGCTGTAAAGCCTTGATAAGGTCAACCTCTCCGAGAAAAGCCGGAATCGATTTTATCTGTGCAATAGGCACTTCGATAGCACTCATCTGCGAGCCTTTGACGCCGATATCGCTTCGGGTGGCGGCAACGCTTACCTCTTGCAATGTATTGCCCTGCCGAAAATCAATATTTATAACAGTGTCTTTGTCCAAAACAAAATTTCGGGTTTCGACCAAATATCCGACATAAGAGTATTCCAAATTTACATTGCCTTTGGGTAGCGTAAATGAGTAGAAGCCATAAGAGTTACTCGTTATTCCCTGGTTAGATACGGTATCATAAATAGTACCGCCTATTAGAATCTCTTTGGAGATACTGTCTTTTAGGTAGCCACTGATAGTATAGTTTTGGGCAAATGCGTTTAGAGATACGACAAACACAAATATCCTCAAAACATTTTTGACAGAGAATAGTTCGAGAACAGCTATTTTCATATACATCTTTTTATAATTGTCGGCAAAATTACACATTTTTTGAAAGATATGTTAAATAATTTTTTAAAAAAATATGCTTCTACTATTTGATTTAAAAATTATAATTTTGCAGAGTAAAAAAATTTTTTTTTCGTAGGCTACAAGTAAAATGATATATCCCGACAATTTTGAACAAAAGATAGGTTTTGATACCATAAAAAATAATATCAAAAAAATGTGTATCAACGACTTGTCTTGTACATTCATAGACAAACTTGGCTTTTTGAACGACTATTTTTTGATAAAAAACAGACTCGACTATTGTCAAGAGATGTTTGGCATACTCGATAGTAATGTTAATCTTTTGCCGATATATCCTGTCGATGAATTTCGATTTGTTTTCAAATCCACAGAAGTGGAAGGCACATTTTTGGAAGCTAATGTGATTTTTTCGTTAAAAAAACTTTTGGAGAATATCAATCTGCTTGTAGATTTTTTTTCGCATAAAGACGACGAAAAATACCCTTTATTGACCAAATATGTAAGCAATATAGAGGTATTCCCGAATATTATAAAGGAGATATCTAAAATACTCGACAAAAACGGAGAGATAAAAGACAATGCCTCGCCCGAACTCGCCAAGATAAGAGCCTCAAAGACACAAGTCCAAAATTCGGTATCCAAAACCCTACAACGTATATTGCAAAAAGCACAGTCGGACGATATCGTAGAGCGAGATGCTACTCCTGTCATTCGCGAGGGGAGGCTCGTGATACCTGTTTTGTCGATGAACAAACGAAAGATAGAAGGTATCATTCACGACGAATCTGCCACAGGCAAAACATTCTATATCGAACCCTCACAAGTAGTATTTCTAAACAACAAGTTGCGAGAACTCGAAAGCCAAGAACGTAAAGAGATAGTGCGTATTCTTATAGCTTTTACATCTGACATTCGCCCGTACTATTCGGCTATATTGCACTCACAGAAACTATATTTACAGATAGATGCCCTCAATGCCATTGTCAAATATGCAATAAAGATAAAGGCAATCTGCCCCTCTCTAAAAAACGAGTGTGTCATCGATTGGCAAAAAGGGCGACATCCGATATTGCAAGAATTGCTCGAAAAACAGGGTAACAGCATAGTGCCTCTCAGTATCACACTAAATCAAAGAGATAGGATTATTGTGATTTCGGGAGCCAATGCCGGAGGTAAGTCAGTATGTATCAAAACGGTATGTCTGCTTCAATATATGTTGCAATGCGGTATGCCAATACCTGTCGATGAGAGTAGTATTGCAGGCGTATTCGACTCTGTTTTTCTCGATATAGGCGATGGGCAAAACATTGAAAATGACTTATCTACATATTCGTCGCATTTGCAGAATATGAAATTTTTCGTAAAAAACGCTACCGACAAAACTTTGGTAGTAATAGACGAATTTGGTTCGGGGACAGAACCCGAAATGGGCGGAGCCATAGCTCAAGCCACATTGCAGGAGTTTTGTAAAAAAGGGCTGTTTGGGCTGATTACCACACACTATACCAATCTAAAATATTTTGCCGAACAGACCGAAGGTGTTGTCAATGGAGCTATGCTATACGACAAAAGCAAGCTGAAACCTCTTTTTGAACTTAAAATAGGACAAGCAGGCAGTTCGTTTGCCTTAGAGATAGCCCGCAACATAGGATTACCTGCCCAAATCATAGAGAGAGCCGAACAGCTCGTAGGCTCAAATGCAATCAATTACGACAAACTCATACAGGCAGCTATCAAAAACAAAAACTTCTGGGAAAACAAACGCGAAAAGATACGATTGCAGTCGAAAAAGCAAGATGCCATTATAAGCGACTATCAAGCCAAATTGTCGGAAATAGAGAATACAAAAAAAGATATTATCCGTCAGGCAAAACAAGAGGCAAAGTTGCTCATAGACTCTGCCAATGCCACGATAGAAAACACTATTAGGGCTATCAAAGAGAGTAATGCCGACAAGAGCAAAACCGCCGAGGCAAGGCAACAGATAAAAACATTTGCCGAAAGTATATTGCCTGAGGCTAAAACTTCAAAAACGGACAAAACGCTAAAAATAAACGACTCTGTTGTGATAAAAGGACAAAATGTAGTCGGTCGGATAGTAGAAATCAACGATAAAAAAGCAGTTGTGGTATTCGGGTCTATTCGTACTTCGGTAAAGATATCGGATTTGGAGGCAGTATCGAATAATCAAGCCAAAAGAGTAGCCAAAGCAGGGCTTACCAAAGCAACTATGAACGAGATAAGAAATAAACAGTTAAATTTTTCGCAAGAGATAGATGTAAGAGGTATGCGTGTCAATGAGGCTTTGCAGGCTGTGATGTACTATATAGACGATGCTCGTATGGCAAATGTAAGTCGTGTACGCATACTGCATGGTACGGGTGAAGGTGCTTTGCGTCAAGCCATTAGAAATTATCTTGCCGAGATATATTATATCAAGTCGTTCGCAGACGAACATATACAACTCGGAGGAGCAGGTATTACCGTAGTAGATTTTTAATCCGAATAACGGCTATCTTTCGTTATCGACGTACTCTTTGCTTAGTCTTATTTTGCCTAAAAATTGCTTTGCCCCTTTCAATAGTTTTCGATAATTGTCTGCCTCTAAGAATCGGGTGTCTTTTACCGCTCTATAAGTCAAGAAAATACCTATCGGCAATAGTATTGCAGACGAAAACCACATTCCTTGCCACACCTCCCAAGTGCCTTCGCGAGCCATCTTTTGCCCCATAGTATTGACTATATAATAGGCTATAAACAAAATAATTGATACCACAGTCGGTAGCCCAAGTCCGCCTTTACCGATGATAGCTCCCAAAGGAGCTCCGATAAAGAAGAATATCAGACAGGCAAAAGATAGTGTAAACTTCAGATGCCACTCTATATTGTGTGTCTTAAAAAAATCATCGGATTCGTTTATTATTATTGTATTGTATCTTACATCCGATATGGTACTCTCTATCTCTTGCGATGCCAACTGCATAATGTTTACCATCTGTTCTTGGGTCGATGCGACAAACAGAGAGTCAATATCGGATATGGTGTTGGTGGTGCTATCGTGTGCTAATTCCGCCGGGGGGAGTGGCGACAGCTGAAAATCATTAAGCATTTCTTGTTGCTGCTCTCTATTGTTTGCGGTTACGAGCTTTTTGGCATACTCCGATTTCAACGAGTCTCTTCTGTGGTTGATAGAGTCTATGTCAATCATAAGTTTGAGAATGTTTTTGCTTATATGCTGATTTTCCATAACTTTTTCGTCCATCTCTTTGAAGCCGGTATCAAATTCGAAAAGCAACTCCTTGGATTTGAACGACTCTCGGCGATATGGTATGGTGTTGCTGCCAACACGTTGATTTTGTACGTTTTCGAACGACTCGCCGTTTTTCATCACTATTTTAATGTACTTTTTGTCTTCGGTAGTGGATATTTGTACGGTATCGGCAGCAGTAACCGACGCATTATCAAATCCTTTGGTGAAATCATAAATCATCACATCGAGCATTATCCTTTTGTCGTTGTCCTTGCCCCTTGCATATATGTTGATACCTCTTATACCCGAATAAAATTCGCCCACAGGTATCTCTATCTCCAAAGCCTTGTCTTGAAACGAAAATATAAGAGTCCACATCCTCTGTTGTGCTATCGGTATCACATAATTGGAATAAAAAAATGCTCCTATCACTATAAAAAAGATGAATATCATGATAGGACGCATTATCCTAAATAGCGAAATACCTGCGGTCTTCATTGCTATCAGTTCAAGACGTTCGCCCAAATTGCCGAATGTCATAAGAGAGGCGAGCAGTATAGCCAATGGTAATGCTATGGTTGCAGACGAAAGCGACGAATACAAAAAGAATTTAGCCATTATCTCAATCGGTATGCCTTTACCTATCATATCATCAATACGCAACCATATAAATTGCATTACAATGATAAACAGACAGATAAAAAACGTTACTGTAAGTAATGCTATAAACTGCCTAAAAATATATTGGTCTAATTTCTTAAACATTGAAATGATAATGCCTGCCGTCTTCCCCCACAGCGATGTCTTGCCCCAAACAGATTAGGCTATCAAAGCCTCTGCTACCTCATTGGTCTTCTCTTGTCCAAGCAATACCTCTACTATTTTGAGGGCAAATTCTTTGGTGCAACCGGGTCCTTTGCCCGTTACTACATTGTGGGAGACAACTACTCTTTTGTCCACAAAATTTGCTCCGTCTAAATTTACTTCAAAACTCGGATAGCAAGTCGCATCTTTACCTTTCAATATACCCAATTGTCCTAATAAAGAAGGAGCTGCACATATAGCCGCAATCCATTTGCTTGCTTCATTTTGTTTTACGAGTAAATTTTTTAGAGAATCGAATTCGCAAAGCCTTAGAGTTCCTCCGGGTAATATAAGTATTTGAGCGTCTGAATAATCGTTGTCTTTTACAAAAGTATCGGCTTTTACTATAATATCGTGAGCCCCTTTTACTTCCAAAGTATCTTCCAAAGAAACAGTGATAAGATTGAGGTTTGCCCGTCTTAAAATATCAATTGTCGTAACGGCTTCTATCTCCTCGAAGCCTGTGGTAAGAAATAAATAGCAAGGTTTCATATTATATGTTTTTTTTATAAGTTAGGTTTTGATTTGTTGTAAATCGGTCTGTTAGTTCAATTTAAAGTTATATACGATTTGTCCGTAAACAACGCCTTTACCTGCCGAAAATTTCGTTTTGCGAGCAGACTCCAACGTTGTGTTTCTCAACGATTCGTCGGCTATGGTTGTAGGTGACCCTATCGTGGCGCTTATTACATTTCCGTTGTCATCTACACGTATTTTTACTGTAATTTTTCCTTCTACGTTTTCTTTGTATGTTGGTTTTGAGATAGTTCCGCTAAGCTGTCGTCCTTCCAAACTCCAACTGTTGCCATTAGAAGTGCCTTTGCCGAACGGATTTCCTCTTGTCCCTGAGCCTGTCCCGTCTCCTATACCTGTTCCCGAACCGCTTCCACTGCCCGAACCTGTTCCCGAACCTGTTCCGAAGCCACCGCTGCCCGTACCGCCGCTATTACCGAATGCGTTAGCTCCCAGGCTTTTGGCTTTATCCGATTTTGCTTGTCTCTCCGCTTGACGTGCTGCCTCTTGTGCCAATCGCTGTTGTTCGGCAGACGATACGCCGTCTTTGCCTTCGCCTCCTGTCGGAGCACTTACTTCTCCATCTTCTGTCTGGGTAAAAAAATCGTCGCTGCCACCACTCCCGGCAGAACTACCCGATGTCTGAGTGGCAGAAGCTGTCGATTGCACCGGTTTTTCCGAAAATGACGGTACATCTATTCTTTTTTTATAAAAATCTCCATCGAGTTCACCTCCGAAATCGCCACGTTGTCCTCCCATAGAGCCGCCTACCTCACCTTCCGGATCTACTCCGTACCCGACTTCTATACCTTGTTCTTCAATCGGAGGATATGGTACGACGAGTTTAAACCACAAAAGCAACAACAGAATCAATCCGAAGATTAATATTGTTCCAATCGAAGCATAAACATCTTTTTTAGGCATAAAATTTACTGTTTTTAATAATCCGGTTTACTTTGTCTAAAAAAATCTGATTTTATTTTTCTTTCTGTGTAAATAAAATCATTTTGGTTTTAAGCCTATTGCCTATATCGAATAGGTTTACAACGTTTTGCAGGTTTAGCGACTTGTCTGCGTGTAGCAAAACTATTGTCTCCTGATTTTTCTTTTTGTCCAACTCTTGTGCAATGATAGGCTCTATCTGTTCTAAGGTTACCTCTCTGTCTTCGACATAATATTTAAGGTCGGCTGTAACGGTAAGATTTATCTGATTGCGAATAGCCGCGTCCGAAGAGGTCTTACTGCTTGGCAATACAACCTTCATAGTGGCAGGAGCTATCATAGTGGCAATTATAAGGAAAAACAACATTAAGAAAAACATAATATCGTTCAACGATGCCGTATAGACCTCAGCATTACGGGGTTTTCTGCGCTCGATTTTCATTTTAATATTTTTAGAACATTATAAATAATATTGATTACTTCTTGCCACCGCCACGAAGCATATTTACAAGGTCGTTCGAATATTTATCCATATTGGATACAATCTTGTCTATCTGTCCGTTAAGCAAATAGTATCCGGCATAAGCCAAAATACCCACAAAAAGCCCTACTCCCGAACAAATCATCTTCTGATAAAGACCGTCGGCAATGGTAGCTATTTCAAATTCATTGGTTTGAGCGATGTTAAAAAATATTGTGATAACTCCGAATATTGTTCCCAAAAAACCTAACATAGGAGCTACCGAAGCAGTTATACCAAGCCAATTCATATGACGTTCCATAATGGTTACTTGTTGATTTGCTTCGCTTTGCATCGCATTTTGAACAGCCTCTATATCATTATTAACCTGACTCAAACCTGCGGCTATTACTTTGCTGTATGCGTTAGTGCCTGCCTGACAGAACTTTTCGGCACTCTCAAATTTGTACTCATATACCAAATCTTTTATTCGGGCGAACCAAACAGAGTCGGATTTGCCCAAACCCTTGATAACTACTATTCGCTCTATTATTACATATATGGATAGAGCAAGTAATATAAACAAGGGCAACAGTATCCAACCTCCTTTCAACAAAAGGGTAAAGTAATTCTCTGAAATATCTGTTACCGGCTGTACCACTTGTGGTGTGGTAGTTGCAATTTGGTTGATAGTGTCTTGCACTGCATTAGGGATTTGTAATAACATATTTTTTTTAAATTAATTGTTAGTTGTTTACTGATAAAATATTGTTTAATAAAAAGCTATAAAATCAGACATTTTTTATACTCTGTAATGGTTTTTTCCAAACCCAAATATAGAGCATCTGCAATCAGAGCGTGTCCGATACTTACTTCCGAGAGAGTAGGTATATTTTTGGCAAAATATTTTAAGTTTTCCAAACTCAAATCGTGCCCTGCGTTTACTTTCAGCCCGCATTTTTGAGCGACTTCGGCTGCACGTACAAAGTCTTTTACCGCATCTTGTGGGTTGTTTTTGTACATTGTCGCATAGGGTTCGGTATAAAGTTCTATGCGGTCTGTATTGGTCTTGGCTGCTGCTTCGATATTTGCAATATCCGTACCGACAAAAATGGATACTCTTACCCCCAATTCTTTGAAGTGTGATACCAAATCGCTCAAATGGTTTTGATGTTCTATACAATCCCAACCGGCATTTGAGGTAAGGGCATCGGGAGCATCGGGAACAAGCGTTACCTGATTCGGTTTGATTTTTTCGATTAAATCCACAAATTTCCCTTCCGGATTTCCTTCTATGTTAAACTCGGTGGTTATATTAGACTTTAACACATAGACATCGGAATATTTTATATGACGTTCGTCGGGACGTGGGTGTACCGTGATCCCGTCTGCACCGAATTTCTCGCAATCCAGAGCAACTTGCAATACGTTAGGCACATTACCACCTCGTGAATTACGCAAAGTAGCTATTTTATTTACATTTACACTTAACTTAATCATTCTATTTTACTAAAAAAAACTATAATTTATCCGTTTCCAAATTTATACAAAGGTATAAGTTTTTTGTAAATAAGAAATTATTTTTTTATTGATAGCAATTATAATATCTTAGAAAGATTCGATAATGGCTACAAAATCGTCCGCTTTCAATGAAGCGCCTCCTATAAGCCCCCCATCTACATCGGGTTTTGAGAATAGCTCTTTTGCATTTGTAGGGTTACAGCTACCGCCGTACAATATGGTAGTGTCGTTGGCTATTGTATTGCCGTATTTTTCGTTTATTAACGAGCGAATAAAAGAGTGCATCTCCTGTGCCTGCTCTGAGGTAGCGGTAAGCCCTGTGCCAATAGCCCAGACAGGTTCGTAGGCAATTACTATCTGCTTAAACTCATCTGGCGTAAGATTGAATACCGACCCTTCGAGCTGTGCCTTTACAACGGCGTTTTGATTGCCTGCCTCACGCTCGTCTTTTGTCTCTCCTATGCAGAATATGGGTCTCAGACTGTTTTCCAAAGCCAAAGCCACTTTTTGTTTCAATATTTCGTACGTTTCGCCGTAATAGGTTCTGCGTTCCGAATGTCCTATTATACAATATGTTGCTCCGGTAGAAGCCACCATCGCCGCCGACACCTCTCCGGTATATGCTCCGGATGCTTTATCCGCACAGTTTTCGGCTGACACCTGTATTATACTTCCTTTTAGTAGTTCGCTTACCGAAGCCAAATGTACGAACGGAACGCCTACTATGATGTCGCATTTTAGGTTCTTGCCCGATATGGCATTAGCTATCTCTTTGGCAAGAGCAATCCCTTCGGGCAAAGTCTTATTCATCTTCCAGTTGCCTGCTACAATATTTCTCCTCATAATGATGCAATTTGTTTTGTGTATTTAATTAATTAAACGTTGTTTTTTAATAAAAATTGTTCAAACGATTTTTTTGAGTTATTTGCATTCCATTTGTCGATGACTACGCCCTCTTTCAATACCATTACTCCCGGATTGGCACGAATCATTGTCTTCAAAGTGATAGCGTCTGTGGTATAGAAAGGAAACAACGCTTCACTGGTCTGTACGAACCTGTCGATTATATCCGGAGTAGCTGCGGTCAGAGCCATTACTCGATACCCTTTTTCGTGCATCTGCGTATATATGTGATTCAACTCCTCAACAGCATTTTCGTTGGCTCTGTTGAGATTGTACATTATAAAAAGGAACACATAATTGCTATCACGCAAAACCTCTTCGGTAATATCTCCGTCTTCGGGCGACTCTATCGAAAAGTTGTGAATAGGAGGTTCGTAGCCCTTTTTAATCAACTTTGTGTTTTGTGAAACATATTCCCAATTGATAGTATCGTTCCACGGTGATTCTGACAGCGAATCAAATACTTTCTCTTCTCCGCTTGCTTTGTTTTTATATGTAAATGAGGTAGAATACTCATCGTTAGGGGCATCTTCGGGAATTTTCATAAGCTCGTAGATATTGTTGCCTACTTTGTAAGGCAAAAAGTCGATGAGAGGCAGATTTTGCAGACAATATATCGAAAGAGTTATGGAAAAAACAAAGAAAGACAAAGCCACAAGTTTCGACGGTAACGGTGATAGATAGGGTTTATTGTATTTCTCAAAAAAGAGTATGGCTATTATTATTGCCAAAAGTATTACATTTTTCCAAAATGTCTCCCAATTGGTCAGTTTCAGAGCGTCGCCGAAACAACCGCAATCTGCCACAGCGTTAGTAAGTGCAAGCCATAGAGTGAGCGAAGTCATTGCCACCATAAACAAAAGAGCACTCCACGAAAAGAATTTGAGTTGTATGCCCGTAATCAAGCCAAGCCCTATGGCAAACTCGAAAGCTATCATAAATATGCTTCCCCAAAGTGTCGGATAGTACAGCATTGGCACTCCCATAGCCTGAAAGTAATCGAACATCTTGTATGTGTGTCCGAGCGGGTCTATCGCTTTTACAAAACCGGAATATATAAATACCAATCCGAAAATGATTCTCAAAATAAGTCCTATAACCCTGAACGACGGGGCTTGTTCCTGATTTACAAGTTTGGTTTTAAGTTCGTTATTAATATTGTTTAGAGTGTCGCTTATCATTTGTTTGTTTTTCCCTCCATGTTTTTGATAATATAAAAAACGGCATAGTTGAGCATATCGTAATAATTGGCATCTATGCCTTCCGAGACCAATGTATGTCCGTTGTTGTCTTCAATAGTTTTTGTGCGATTTATTTTTTGAAGAATCAAATCGGTGTACGACTGTACTCGCATAAGTCGCCATACTTCGTTATAGTCGTGATTCTTGGCAACCATAAGCGTTTTTGCCTCTTTAATAAAATGGTCATACCAATCAATAGCTTCTTGTTCGGTAGTGTTGATAATGTCTGTGTATCCGAGCCGAAGCTGTATAAGTCCTATGACAGAATAATTGACTATTCCCACGAGTTCGGATGTAATATCTTCGTCTATCTTAGCTACCTTACCTTGCTCTATATTGCGTATTCGGCTCGCTTTGATAAATATCTGGTCTGTTACCGACTCTTGTCGCATTATACGCCAAGCCGCACCATAGTCAGAAAGTTTTTTTACAAAAATATTTCGACATATAGATATTGCTTTATCAAATTGTTGTTCGGTTGTCATCTGGTTATTTACTGTTATAAAATCAAATATTGGTCGGTGTGTTGTTCAAAATAACAATTTCTATAAACATATAAACGTGCAAAGTTACTATAATTTGCCGTAAAATTTGATGGTTTTATATTTAATTGTTTATATTTCTTCTAAACACTTGTTGTTTTAGGGCATCACAAAACAGTATGGAATATATTCATACCTAATATGGGTTAAATGAAATTGATTAATTTCTATCTAATCTTGCAAGTATTGAGGTTTTTGGTGGATTCCAAGGGTCTTTGTAAGAAGAAAAAAAGAAAATTTCGATGGTATGTGCAATAAGTCGTGTAATTCTTAAAAAGTATCCGGTATAGAAGATTTTCAAAGGTAGATATAAAAATAGTTTTTTTTCGTCTTTTGCTCTTTCAGACATCATCATAGCTATGGAAAAAGATAGAATAGCAAGTATATATCGAATAATCCATCCGACTACAAATATTTCAAATATAATTTGAGTGTGCATAAATATAAGACCTATTATATAAAATAGCCACAAATAGTTGAATATACAGTCGAATAATATATTCTCCATATTGGAAAAAAAATTGAGAAACGAAAAGTTTTTCCACGCAAAAAATATGTTTTTATGTTTTCTCGATCTAAATCTTATAAGAGATTTGGACCATCTTAAACGCTGTTTGTATAAGGCATGCCAAGAGGTTGGCACACTTGTCATACAGATAGCGTCATTGGCAAAATATACATTATAACCGGCTTTACGAAGTTTCTGCGTGAGGTCTCCGTCCAATCCGGGACCTATATCCCAACATCCTACTTGCCTTATAGCCTCTGTCTCAAAAGCCCCGAAAGCTCCCGATATAATATGATAGATTCCCAAAGTGTTTGATACTGTGCGTCCTACTTGTATGGTATTAAGATACTCTATGGCTTGCATTGTCGAACAAAGAGATTCGTCTGCGTTTCGTACTTTGATGCAGCCACCCACTCCTTTGATTTTTTCGTTATAATAGAAAGGGATAAGGATATTTTCAATAGCATCTGTATCGAGAGAAGAGTCTGCGTCGAGATGAACGATATATTTACCTTTTGCATGATATACGCCATAATTGGCTGCGCTCGCTTTGCCTCCGCGTATGTTGAGTCGCAAGTATTTGTCTATATAACCTCTTTTTTCCAAATCGCGACAAATAAAAGGAGTATTATCGTCCGAGCCGTCGTCAACTATAATGATTTCAAAATTACGATAGGTCTGCTCTCGCAACGACTGTACTAACTTAAAAATATTTTTGCCTTCGTTTTTGCCCGGAGCTAATATGGTGATTAATGGGTTTTCGGTATAAAGTTTTAGTCTTGCCTTATCTTTTTTATTGTTTCTTTGTAGATAAGTAAATATGTTTACGATGACAATTACTAACTCTATACCGAAATAACGTGGTATCTCTATTACAAACAAAAACCAATATGTTCCAACCAAAG
>JBGXXV010000109.1:0-13226 GCA_041814825.1 Bacteroidota bacterium
AGACTACAATATAAGTTTTGATTGTTAGCCGTCGGCTATTGGTTTCCGACACAGTGGTATCAAACCCAAGTACCCCAAGCCGACGGCTAACGACAAAATTCGTAATTTGTTTAAATTCGACGGCAAAAGTAGTTCTTGTATATTACACCATATTTACAAAATTGTTAAGAATAGATTGCGTTTTTGGGGTGGAAAGCAGAAGATGTAATTTGTGTTTTGTTTTGTTAATGTAAAAAAAATATATTACCTTCTCATCCTATTTTTTATAAGGTGGTATTAATTTTATAATAAAACAAATTTTAATTTTAATTATGAGAAAAACAATTATCGTTTTTATTGTAGCTCTACTCGTTAATGGCTATGCAAAAGCACAGATGCCGCGTTCTATAAACTTTGAATTGTGGGGTGTTTATAACCTCGTGGGAGCGTCATTTGACAGCCGTTTCAACGAAACTTCCAAATTCGGTTATAAAATAGGTATAGGTTACGGATACGAACAAGAGAACGAAAAAGGTACATTTAGAACAGCACCTGTCGGATATTTAAGAGGAATACCTCTCAATCACGTAATCTCGGCGACACTCAATATATATTACCTGTTTGGCAGAAACAGGCATTTTTTTGAACTCGGAGCAGGGATAACTCCCTATTTGATGAACTATACTTCATATATTTATCAATTAGTAGATGGGATATCTGTCCCTACTGCGGAGACCACAAAATGGGGATTAGGATATTATGCTTTTTTATACCCTGCCTACCGATACAATTCGGAGAGATGGACAGGCAGTATAGGGTTGGATATACCAATAAATACAACCGGAGCTCAATTCACACGGCTAATAGGGTTATATCCGAGATTGTCCGTAGGATATAAGTTTTGATATAAATAAAATAGGGCGGAAGTAAATTTCGCCCTATTTTATTCCGTTTTCGGATACGATACGCCAACTTTCGGGAGCTTGCCGCAACGATATTTCGAATATTGTTAACTTATCTCACAATATTATTGAAAACCTATTACTGTTTTTAATGATTCCGAAAATGTTATATTGAACACACGTACACATTGCATTAATATTTAATATGTTATAGTGTTTTTATACAGTAAAAAAAGATATTTTCTTACATACAAATCAATACTATTTTTTTTATTCATTTTTATTTTGCCATTATATCTAAAAGTATTAATTTTGTGCGTTATTTTTAATAAGTGTTTTTCATAATGGATAAAAAGACAATTGTTACCGGTGTTATCGGTGCAGATGTGCATGCTGTTGGGAATAAAATCCTGACTTACGCCTTAGAACAGGCGGGTTTTAACGTGGTCAATCTGGGAGTAATGGTTTCGCAAGAGGAGTATATCGAGGCTGCAATCGAGACAAAAGCCGATGCTATCTTGGTATCGTCGCTATACGGACACGGCGAAATAGACTGTAACGGACTTCGCGAAAAGTGTAACGAAGCAGGGCTTAAAGATATTCCTTTGCTTGCAGGTGGCAACCTTGTGGTTGGCAAACAAAACTTTGAAGATGTAGAACAACGCTTTATTGCAATGGGCTTTACTCGCGTTTATCCTCCGGGAACCAAGATAGAGAAGACAATTGCAGACCTCAATGAAATTTTAGGCAGAAAATAATGAAATATCTAACTGCGGATTTTGGCAGTACATACACCAAACTTACCGCTATCGACTCCGACGCCGTCGAGGTATTGGGTACTTCACTGGCATTTACAACCATAGAAACCGATGTGGTAGAAGGCTTTCGTTCGGCTCTGTCACGCCTTGAAGCGAAGATAGGTTCTTTCGATTACGACAAACTGCTCTGTTGTAGTAGTGCGGCAGGCGGGCTCAAAATGGTAGCTCTCGGATTGGTACCGGAGCTTACCGCCAAAGCTGCTCGTATGGCTGCATCGAGTGCCGGAGCCAAAGTAGTGAAGACATACTCTTTCGAAATATCAAAAGCCGAGCAGGACGAAATATACGAGATAAACCCCGATTTGGTGCTTCTCTGTGGCGGTACCGACGGTGGCAACAAAGAGGTAATAATAGCCAATGCCAAACGGTTGTGCAGCATTCAACGCGATTTTTCGATAATTGCAGCCGGCAACAAAAGTGCTGCCGACGAACTTGAAGCTATTTTTTCGGCATCGGACAAAAATTGGGTTATCACAAAAAATGTAATGCCCGAATTTAACAAAATAAATATAGAACCTGCCAAAGAGTGTATCAAAGAGCTATTTATCAGCCGTATAATAGAGGCAAAGGGCTTGTCTGCCATTCAGCAGATGAGCGGGTATCAGATTATACCTACCCCTTTGGCTGTGTTCAACGGCTGTGAGCTGTTGAGCAAAGGCACCAAAAACGAGTCCGGTATAGGCGACCTTATGGCGGTCGATTTGGGCGGTGCTACCACCGATGTATATTCGATGGCATCGGGTGCTCCCTCTATTGACAATGTTATGATAAAGGGGCTTCCCGAACCATACAGCAAGCGTACCGTAGAAGGCGATTTGGGTATGCGTTACAGTCTTCCGTCGCTATTCGACGAGGTAGGACTCGACGCTTTGGCTCAAGAGTCGGGGATTGCTCCGGAGGAGATAAAGGCATGGGTAGAGGCGTGCGTTGCCAACCCCGACATTATAGCCGAAGAGGGTAGCGTCCGGCAAAGTATCGAGGCACTTTTTGCCCGCAATGCGGTACGAATAGCCGTTGAGCGTCATTGTGGCGAGTACCAGTCGGTTTTCACTCCTCACGGACAGCTGTTTACCCTTGTAGGCAAAGACCTTTCGAGAGTGCCTTATGTAGTCGGGATAGGCGGTGCTATCATCAACAACGCACACCCTTCGGCAATACTCGAAGGAGCAAAAAACATAGGTGTCGGCGAGGTGTTATCGACCAAACCCAATTCCCCAAAATATTTACTTGACAAAAAATATATATTTGCCTCTATGGGGCTGCTTAGTGCTATCGACCCCGATATGGCTTTGAAGATAATGAAAAAAGAGATCACTAAAATTTAAACAAAATAACAATGGATATTAGAAACAAAAAATTATCTAACGATGAGTTTTTTTCGCAACGCAGCGAAGTACTCACGCACTGGAAAACCGGTAGTGAAGTCAATTTTGACGAAGCGGTAGAGTATCAAAAGTCGATTGCACAAGACAAAAGGTTTGGCAATAAACTGGCACAAGCCGTAGAGAGCAAAACCACTCTTATCCAGCCGCGTGCAGGTGTTGCATTGCACAACGAGCATATAGAACTTTTACAATATCTCGAAGAAGAAGGCGAAGCCGATTTATTACCCACTACTGTGGATAGCTATACGCGTTTGAACCGTTATGAAGAAGCCGAAGTAGGCATAGAAAAAAGCCGTATTTCACACCGTTCTATGTTGAATGGTTTTCCTATTGTTAATTATGGTGTGAATATTTGCCGTATAGTAACATCTGCTCTTAAAAATCCCGTACAGGTGCGTCACGGAACTCCCGATGCACGTCTGCTTACCGAAATCTCCATTGCAGGGGGATTTACCTCATACGAAGGCGGCGGTATTTCGTATAATATACCGTATTCCAAAAATCATTCGCTCGAAAAAACCATTGCCTATTGGCAATACACCGACCGTTTGGTAGGCTTGTACGAAGAGGCGGGCGTATCTATCAACCGCGAACCGTTCGGACCGCTTACAGGCACGCTTATTGCTCCGTGTATATCGAACTCGGTTGCCGTTATCGAAGCTCTGCTTGCCGCCGAACAAGGCGTAAAAGATATTACGGTAGGTTACGGACAGTGTGGTAACCTTATTCAAGACGTAGCTGCCATTCGTGCATTGACACACCTCACAAAAGAATATTTGACCAAATACGGATATCCCGATGTACGCGTTACTACCGTTTTTCACCAATGGATGGGCGGTTTTCCGCAAGACGAATCGAAGTCGTTTGGTGTTATTTCGTGGGGAGCGGCGGCGGCGGCATTGGCAAAAGCCACTAAGGTAATCGTCAAAACACCGCACGAGGCAATGGGGGTTCCTACCAAAGAGGCAAATGCGGCCGGGTTGAGAGCCACCAAACAGGTGATTTCTATGCTTCAAGACCAAGATTTTAGAAACATTCCGGCTGTTATTGCCGAGAGCGAAATAATAGAAAAAGAGATGAAATGTATCTTGGACAAGGTCGAAGAACTTGGCAGAGGCGATTTTGCTTTGGGAACAATTGCTGCTTTTGAGGCGGGTGTGATAGATATTCCTTTTGCTCCGAGCAAATACAATGCGGGTAAGGTGATGCCCGCACGCGATAATCAGGGTGCGGTACGACTTCTTGACACGGGCAATCTGCCGTTTACCCAAGATATTCGCGATTTTCACAAACAGAAACTCGAAGAGAGAGCCCGCTACGAAAAGCGTGCCGTAAGTTTCCAAATGGTGATAGACGATGTTTACGCCATAGGTCACGGACATTTGGTAGGACGTCCTTCGGGTCATTGATATGTATGATTGATTATTTATATTTATCGTTTGAATTATTAATAAAAAAAAATAAATATTCTATATGAAAATAACAAAAGTAATATGCGCCAAAGGGAAAACCGGTTTTTTCTTTGACGACCAAAAGGCTATCAAAGCCGGAGCGAAAAACGACGGAGCTTTCTATGAAGGTAAGCCCCTGACAGACGGTTTTACTGCCGTAAGACAGGCAGGCGAAGCCATATCGGTGATATTTGTGTTGGAGAATGGTGCTTTCGCTTACGGCGATTGTGCTGCGGTACAATATTCGGGAGCGGGAGGCAGAGACCCTCTGTTTTTGGCGGAAAACTTTATCCCCGTAATCGAAAAAGAGATTGCACCTCTGTATGTAGGCAAAGAGATTACCACATTCCGTCAGATGGCTGATATTGTGGACAAACAGATTAGCCCCTCCACAGGCAAAATCTATCATACCGCCATTCGTTACGGAGTAACACAGGCTTGCCTCGATGCCGTTGCCAAGAGTCAAAACAAACTGATGGCACAGGTAATTGCCGAAGAGTACGGTACCGAAATTTCGTCGAAAATCATTCCCATCTTTTCGCAGTCGGGAGACGACCGATATATGAACGCCGACAAAATGATAATGAAAGGAGCCGATGTATTGCCGCATGCTCTCTTCAATCACGTAGAGACGAAGGTAGGTCTGAAAGGCGAAAAGATAAAAGAGTATATCGAATGGTTGAGAAACCGCATTATCAAGCTCAAACCGTTTGATACTTATCATCCTACCATTCATATCGACGTGTACGGCACTTTGGGAATAGTTTTCGACAACAATGCCGAAGCCATTGCCGATTATGTAGGCGAACTTGCCGAAATAGCCAAACCGTTCAAACTGCGTGTGGAGGGTCCCACCGATACGGGCGAAAGAGAGTCGCAAATAAAGATGTTGCACGACATACGTGCCATAATGGACAACAAAGGTATAGATGCCGAAATAGTGGCAGACGAGTGGTGTAATACATTGGAGGATATCATCGACTTTTCGACCGAAAAAGCGGGACACATGGCACAAATCAAAACGCCCGACCTCGGAGGTATCAACAATACCATAGAGGCAGTGCTTTATTGTAAAAAACACGGTATGGGTGCTTACCTTGGCGGCACATGCAACGAGACAAACCGTTCGGCCGAAATATGTGCCCATATTGCTATGGCTACATCGCCCGTTCAGTATCTGGCAAAACCCGGTATGGGAGTAGATGAGGGGTATATGATTGTTTATAACGAAATGAGCAGAATACTTGCCCTCAAAGATAAGATTTAGCGAGTGTCTAAACGAAAAAAGATTGGTGTGATTTAAAAAAATTGCACCATTTTTTTTACTAAAAAAGTACTATTTTTGCAACCTAATTTTTTTAATACAGTGTTGTTTTTTATACAAAAGAAAAATGATATAGAAACAATATTTAATAAATACGAGTAGTTATGAAAAATATTATTTATGCGGTTATAGTATTATTGTTATTATCTTGCTGTTTCCCAACAATAAAACGAGAAGAGAGCTATTACATTACAAACACAACAGGAAAAAAATTGATTCATCAAATAATGTATTATAACGCAGAAGGGGGAAAAGGACTTGATACTTTGTCTTTTTATTCGAGCGGTACATCGGCTGAAACCGAATTTGAATGGATGGTTACAGGAACATATAATGCTCAAAAACCTATTGATGTCGTTTCCAAAACAAATATTTATAATTTATCGGATACCACATCGTTAGGTTGGTCGCATGCATGGAGCGTTAATGGCATTTATACACGTTTTGCCAAAAAAACGGATGTACAATCATACAAAGATAATGAGTACAAAGTTGAGAAATTGAATGTTTATCTTACAATCGACGACGAACTACTATCGTTAATGAAAAAAGATTATACGATGCTTGATAAGTTCAAGGAGTATTATAAGTGAATAAAGTTTTGGTGAAGTAGATGCACGTTTGGTTAATATTGTAGTGTCAGTAATGCCAAACGTGCATTTGTTTTTATATTGCCGAGTAAAGAGATAACATTAAACAAAGATTTGTGTATAAATTTGCCAATCGAATATGTAAACTCTTTCCCCGACAGCGATACTCGGATATGGTCGCCCGCTATCTTTCGGGTGTTTGCCGACAACTTGCGGGAGCTTGCCGACAACTTGCGGGGACTTCCCGATAACTTTCGGCAAAATAAAAACAAATAAAAATAGCGTACTCCGTTTAGTACGCTATTAATCAACTAATTTTGCATAAAATATTATTTCAAATTTTTGTAAAACTCCACGATTGCCTCAATTCCTTTGTGGAAAATCTCCAAATCGAAATTTTCGTTTGGCGAATGTATGGCATCATCTTCGAGTCCAAAACCCATAAGAATTGTTTTGATACCAAGTATTTTTTCAAAATTGGCAATAATGGGAATACTTCCTCCTCGTCTTACGGAAATAGGCTTTTTACCGAAAGCTTTTTGAAAACCCGCTTCGGCAGCACGGTAAGCAAAATGGTCGGTAGGGCATAGATATGCCTGCCCGCCGTGCATCGGCTCTACCTCCACTTTTACACCTTTGGGAGCTATTTGTGCGATATAATCCACAAATAGTTTGGAAATTTTTTGATGGTCTTGATTGGCTACCAAACGTGTAGATACTTTGGCTTGTGCCACCGACGGAATTACCGTCTTTGACCCTTCGCCCTGATAGCCGCCCCAAATACCGCATACATCGAATGAGGGACGACAACTGTTGCGTTCGAGGGTAGAGTAGTGTATCTCTCCCTTTACTTCGGGTATTGCAATGGATTTTTTATATTCCTCTTCGTCAAACGGAATTTGGGCATAACTTTCGCGTTCTTCTTTGCTCATATCCACAACATCATCATAAAAATGCGGTATTGTTATACGTCCGTTTTCATCTACTATTTGAGCAATTATTTTACAAAGCTCGTTTATGGGGTTTGCTACGGCTCCGCCGAAATGCCCCGAGTGCAGGTCGCGATTGGGTCCTATTACCTTTATTTGCCAATAAGCCAACCCACGCAATCCTGTGGTAAGAGACGGATTTTCTTTACCTATCATAGATGTATCGGAAACAAGTATTACATCTGCCCGAAGCAGTTCCTTATTGTCATTTAAGAATTTATCGAGAGATGGCGAACCTATTTCTTCTTCTCCTTCGAGGATAAATTTCACATTGCAACTCAACTCCTGTTTTTTTACAAGATACTCAAAAGCTTTTAGTTGCATGAACGATTGTCCTTTGTCATCATCAGCTCCGCGTGCCCATATCTTACCATCTTTTATGATAGGTTCAAATGGCTCCGAACTCCAAAGCTCCAACGGTTCGGCAGGCATTACATCGTAGTGTCCGTAAACAAGCACGGTATGGGTGGCTCCTGTTACTTTTTTTTCGGCATATACGATGGGATTGCCCTCTGTTGGCATTATTTGACACTTATCGACACCGGCATCTACAAGAAGCTCTTTCCAGCGTTCCGCACAACGTATCATATCTTGTTTGTGTTCGGATTTTGCACTTATAGAAGGTATTCTTATAAGCGAAAAAAGTTCGTCATAAAAACGTTGTTCGTTCTCTTTGATATAATTTTTTACTTGCATAATATATTATTAATTATTTAAATCTTATATTTTTTAATACTTTGCAAAGTTAATCTTTTTTAAAGAAAAGAAAAAATATGCATCTGATTATTTTACGTATGATAGAATAAGGCATACATTGAATACCGAATTATCTCAAATTTCTATTTAACATAATATAAATTATAGGAAAATAGACAAAGTAATTAATTGAATAATTTAATACCAACTATTTTCTACCAAATATTATAAATATTGATTACCTTTGCACAAAAATGTAATATGTTATGACACGCAAAACTAAAATCATTACAACCTCAATAATTTGCATTGTGCTAATCTTGTCTATATTTACTTATTTTCGTTATTTTTACGTTTTTGGAGAAGGCATAAAAGCAGGTAATTTAAACTATCTGGTTTATAAAGGATATGTATTTAAAACATACGAAGGAATGCTTATTCAAAGTGGCTTTAAGTCAAAAAGCCAAGGAAATATACAAAGTAACGAATTTCAGTTTTCGGTAGCAAATGACTCTTTGGCAAACGAGTTGATGAAGCTTTCGGGAAGCGATGTACAGCTACATTATAAGGAATATTTCGCCCCATTTTTGTGGAGAGGAAAAAGCAAATATGTAGTAGATAAAATAGAAAATATTTACTCTCAGGGAAATACACAATCTATACCGATTAATTGACTATTATGAAACTACGACTACCCGCCGAATGGGAATATCAGGAGTTTGTGATGTTGGCTTTTCCGCATTCGGAAACCGACTGGAATTATATGCTCGATGAAGTATGTCAATGTTATTACAATGTGATACATACAATACTCAAATACGAAAGTGTCCTCGTCGTTTGCCACAATACCGACGAAGTAAGAGATTACCTGCTGCCCGACCTTAGCGATTGGCAAAAAGACTTATCGGTAAATAACCGTAAAATAGAGCGATTTACCGACAAAAACAACATATCGCTAATACTTGTGGAAATAGAGACCAATGATACTTGGGCAAGAGATTTCGGTGGTATCACAGTATTCGAATATGCCGAACCGCAAAAAGAGATATATTGTCCAATGCAACAACACATTAATAGGATAATATTAGATTTCGGGTTCAACGGTTGGGGGCTAAAATTTGCTTCAAACCTCGACAATCTCGTTACGAGCAAGCTATTGACCAGTGCTACAAACGTTTTCGCAAAATATAGATACAAAGATTTGAGAAATATAATACTTGAAGGAGGTAGCATAGAGTCCGACGGACAAGGCACTATACTTACCACCGAACAATGTTTGTTGTCTCAAAATCGCAACTATTTATCCAAAAGCGAGATAGAGAAATTGCTGACAAAACATTTGGGAGCAAATCACTTCTTATGGCTAAAAAACGGAGCTTTACAGGGAGATGATACCGACAGCCATATCGACACTCTGGCACGCTTGTGCAACGAAAATACTATCGCATATATCCGATGTACAGACATATCAGACCCACACTACGATGAGTTAAAGGCTATGGAAGATGAATTAAAAGCATTCAAAACCAAAGACGGACTACCCTACTTGCTTATTCCACTGCCTATGGCAGATGAAGTGATTTTTGAGAGCGAAAGAATACCTGCGACGTATGCTAATTTTCTGATTATTAACAATGCTGTTGTTATGCCTTCGTACAATTCGCCGAAAGACGAAATAGCCAAATCACTGTTAGAAAAGGCATTTCCCGACCGCACTATCGAGATGATAAATTGCCTACCGCTTATAAAACAACACGGTTCATTACATTGTATTACAATGCAATTTCCGAAATAAAAATGATTTATCAAAAAACAACCTTTATGCTGTTTACATATCTCAATTTTCCGTTATCAATATAAAAAATATAAACTCCGCTATTTAGCACAAAAGGTAATGTAATATATTGTTCTTTTTCGGTTATATACCTATGAAACACCTGTTTGCCCGACACATCAAACATCGTAATCCGTTGATTCGATGCATTTTTGACAACAAACGACTGATTTGATATTTTAGTAATAATTACATTATCTTCGGTTGTTATATCTGTCTTGTTTGTACCTCCGAGATTGAGAGCTACTACCACAATATCATGGTCTGACGACCGATACATATTATCCTGACTTGTGGCTTGTTTGTATTCAAACATTTTTGGTTCGTCCGCATTTATATGAAATACCTCTGCCCGCACTATCTGATTTGCCATAGAAGCATTTGCAACGGCGTGGTCTATACAACCCGAAACACCTTTATATACATAAGAATACGCAGAGTCATTTTGTCGTTTAATGATATTTGAAAATCCGTTGTTATAAAATATATGTAATGGATTTTCTTGTGAATAGGCATTAAGGTCTCCCATTACCAACACGTCGTTGTCGTTGCATAAAGGAATATACGATTTGATTGCATCGACTACGGCGGTTGCCTCTCTTACTCTGTCTCCGTTAAACAAACCTTGTCCGTCGCCTTTATCGGCATTGTCGCCCGTAGCATTGTTGCCTGTCTTGGATTTGAAGTGATTGAGTGATAGAACGAATTTTTCGTTATTAGCCAAAAGCCTGAAACATTGAAGTTTTTTGCGATGAGGAAGGATATTATTTATATTCCGTAAAATACCATCGGGTACTACTCTATCGTTGCGATATATAAAACCAACTTTGGTATAACTACCATATACACTCCCTCCATCATCAATAAAAGAAAAGCGATTGCTCCCCGCTATACTATTCAACGCATCGCAAATATTTCGTATGGCATCTTGCCCTTGCTGTATCTCTATTAGTCCGTAAATATCGGCATCTACTGCCAACAAAGCCTTTATTATTTTAGAATGCTGTTTGGCTGCCTGTGTTTCATTGTCTGGTCCAAAGCCTGTCCCAAAATTAGATGTTAGGTAGTATGCAAGATTGAAGCTACAAACTTTTAGATTATAAGTATCAGCAATATCAATAGCGGTAGGTCGCTCATTTCCATAAAATTGAGGAGTATAATCCGTAGTAGGTACCAACGCCCAACCCCACGAATAACGACGAAGTACCGCTTTTAGATTGGATATTCGGCTACCGATACGCCTTGTCCCTTGACTGTCGGCAAATGGTAAAGGTGTAGGATATTCCGTGGAATAGCCGTCGTCGAGATATATCCAATTTTTTGAATTATCCGTTACAATCCGATTGTAATCGGTGCTATTGGGTGTAGCCATATCGGTAGGATACATAAGTCTTAGGGACGACAATTTCAGTTGTCCGTATCGTTGCCAAGAGTAATTGTCGCTTACCACCAATGTTTGAGCAAAGTATAGAGTTCGATTTTCTAATCTATAATAGTCCGATATATTTTGGAAATCGTCGGGAAATATCACAGTATCAACAATTTCCTGTGAAAATCCGTAATTAGATACCGTTAGTATAATTATATCGAAAACTATCAATCTAAGTAATGATTTTTTTTTCATACCAAAAAACAACAATGTTTATAACATACAAAACTCAATGGCAAAGTTACAAAATATTTTGCTACTATCTGTAATTCAATATTTTTTCATTTATAAATTATTTAGTATCTTTGCAGTCGAAAAAAAAAATCAAACTATAAAATTATTTATATTATGAAATTGTTACAAGGTAAAACCGCACTTGTTACAGGTGCATCAAGAGGGATAGGCAAAGCTATCGCCCTAAAATTGGCACAAGAGGGGGCAGATATTGCTTTTACCGACTTAGTTAGAAACGAGAATATGGAAGCCACCGAACGCGAAATAGCTGCTCTTGGAGTAAAAGCAAAGGGATATGCGTCCAATGCAGCCGATTTTGAAGATACACAGAGAGTTGTTGCCGAAATAGAAAAAGACTTCGGCAGAATAGATACTTTGGTAAATAATGCGGGTATCACAAAAGACACTCAGCTCAAACGTATGACCGAAGAACAGTGGGATGCTGTTATAAATGTGAATCTGAAATCGGTGTTTAACTTTACAAAAGCCGTTCAACCCATTATGTGGCGTCAGGCAGGTGGCAGTGTCATCAATATGAGTTCTGTTGTGGGTGTAAGCGGTAACGCTTCGCAATGCAATTATTCTGCCTCAAAGGCAGGTATTATCGGCTTTACCAAGTCGGCTGCAAAAGAGATGGGAGTTCGCAATATTCGCCACAATGCCATTGCTCCGGGATTTATAATTACCGAAATGACTAATGCTTTGCCCGAAGAGGTAAAGAAGGCTTGGGCAGAGCAGATTCCACTTCGTAGAGGAGGTACTCCCGAAGATGTTGCTAATCTTACACTGTTCCTTGCGTCAGACCTGTCGGCATACATTACGGGACAGGTTATCACTTGTTGTGGAGGTATGAATATGTAATTATAGCCTATGATAAATCCTATTTATCGTACCATAATTACCATAAATTTTAAAATTTATAATTTTGCAAAAATATTAATCACACAGTTAGAAATTTTATTATGACACAAGTAACAGATTTGAATTTCAAAGAGATTTTAGCATCAAACACAGTATGTATGTTTGATTTCAGTGCAACATGGTGCGGACCTTGCAAAAAACTTGCACCAATAGTAGAGGAGCTTGCCAAAGAGTATGAAGGCAAAGCGTTCGTTGGTAAAGTTGACGTGGACGACAGCCCCGAATTTACCGATTTCGTTGGTATCAGAAATGTACCTACCATAGTATTTTTCAAAAATGGCGAAATACTTCCGGACCGTGTAATCGGCGCTACCGAAAAGGCAGTTTTGGTAAAAAAGCTTGAAGAATTAATGTAATTTTACATCGTATAAAGTTTAAAAAAGCGGAATTCCAATCGTACGATTGGAATTCCGCTTTTTTTTCGTCTCCCGAAAGGTAATTATTAGTGTACGATAAAAGTTTTTTTTAAAATTTAGGGAGATAGCTTGTTGAATTTCAGTTTTTTGTTTATAAAATTTCATTACTGTCCAATATATCATCAATCGTCCCAAAGCCACAATCTCGTTTTCTTCTGGTTTAGGTTGGGGCTATCCGCCCCAAACCCCGACTAACTTTTTTTCTTTATAAGAATAAAAAGTTAGCAAAAAAAGAATTGCGGCACGCTTTCGGCTCGA